>JADZBA010000133.1 GCA_020852355.1 Alphaproteobacteria bacterium | reverse complement strand
TGGCGCGCTTGTCCGGATGCGTCGGCATGCAGTGATAGGCGCCGCTGCCCTTGCGCAGGACGGTGCCGTCCCAATCCGCCACGGTGGCGGTCTTGGCGATCGTCGGCGGCGCCGCGCTCAGCGCGTCGCGGATCAGCGCCTGCTTGCTCGCCTTCGCGGGTTTCGCCGCCTCGGCCGGCGAGGCGGCGAGGACGCAACCCGCGAGCAGCGAAATCGCCATCGCGGAAGCCACGGCGGACGAACGACGACGGAAATCGTGTCGGCCAGTCATCAGACCCTCCCCAATGAAGCATCAGGCGATCCTCGCGAGCGATCTTCCGGACACATCCGCCGCTCGCCGGGCACGGTCGAGCGCGGCCTCACGTGCCGACGCTTCGCCGAAGCGCGATCAGCGTAGCTTCGATGGCTACTCTCCACAACCAGAAGGCCTTTCCCCGAGGCGGCTCTCGCCAACGCCGTCGATGGCGGGAAATTTTCGGGTGCCGGGACGAGGAGCAACCGTCGTCTCGCTTTCATCCGTCGTGCTCTGCCGGCCGTTCCCGTCAGCCCTCCGGCAGGCCGGCGAGGCGAAGCCCCCGCTCGAGCTCGATCATGTAGTCGCCGAGATGGCGCATTGGATGGCTGCCGAGGATCGACGCGATGGTGGCCTGCGGATGTGCGGCCCGCAGCCGGGCGGCCGCGTCGCGTGCCCCTGCGAGGTCGCCTTCGAGGGCGGCGAAGTACGCGAGCTGGCGGTAGGCCCAGGTGATGCCGGGATGCTGGGCCAGCACCCGGCGAACGATCCTGGCCGCACCGGCGTAGTTGCCTTCCAGCCCGTGGCAGCCGGCGATCCCCAGCTCGATGTTGAAGGCGAACGGGTCGAGCGGGCTGAGGTCGAGCGCGCGCCGGAACCGATCGCGGCCCGACGCGGGGTCGGCCCGGTAGAGGGCGACGTAGCCATACCGGGCCCAGGCCCAGGCGTTGTTCGGATCGAGCTGCAGTGCCCGCTCGATGAAGGCCGCCGCCGGATCCTGGTCGACCTGGAGCTGGCTCAATGCGGCGCCCGCCGCGGTGAGCGCCAGCGGGTCGTCGTCGATCAGCCCCGCGGCATGCCTCACCGCCTCGCCGACCCGCCGGCGGGTGTCCTCCGGGGTCGCCGACCAGAGATAGACGAGCGCCTGGGAATGGCACCAGGCCAGCAGCGCATGCGCTCGCCCATAGTCCGCATCGACTGCGACGGCTTCGGACAGCAGCGCGATGGCGGCGCCGTTGGCAGCCGCGTTCTGGCTCCACAGCAGCGGCAGCGCGCGGAGCACTCGGTCGTAAGCGTTCAGGCTGCTGGTCGGACGGCGGCGGGCCAGAGCGATTTCGGCTTCCCGCAACGCCGGACGGATCGCGCCCGCGACCTGCGCGGCGATGCGATCCTGAACCTCGAACACGTCCTCTGCGTCCAGCTCGTAGCGGTCCGACCAGATCTGCGCCGCCCGCTCCGCATCCGCCAAGCGGACGGCGATCCGCACGCGGTGGCCGGCGCGGCGCACGGTGCCTTCGACGACGTAATCCACGCCCAGTTGGCGGGCGATCTCGCGGATATCGATCGCCCGTCCCTTGAATGCAAAGGCCGACTGGCGGGCTATGACGAAGAAATCGCGGATGCGGGATAGCGCCGAGGTGACCTCGTCGACCACCCCGTCGACGAAATGCGAGTCGTCGGGCCCGCCGAGGTTCTCGAATGGCAGCACCACGATCGACGGCCGGTGCCCACTCTCACGATACGGTCCGCCATGCGCCGCCATGGCCGGTGCCGCGCCGTCCCCGGGACCGGCATCGCCGGCGTCGTCATCGGCGAGCAGCGCGACCGTCGCCGCCTCGGGCTCGGCATCCAGCTCGCGCCTGAGAGCCTCCCGGCAGCGCTCGAGCTGCTTCAGCGCGGCGTTGCGCCGGCCGTGGCGCAGGTGGACGCGGATGATCGCGCGGTGCGCCTCTTCGGCGGTTTCGTCGGTCGCGAGGAGCCGCTCGGCCAGCGTCGTCGCGGCGGCCGCCGGCGCGTCCGCGCCGAGCCGGCTCGCGAGATCGCACAGATCCAGGGCCTTCCGCCGCATCGCTTCGCGCTGTGGGGCGAGCCAGCGTTCGAGCGACTCCGGCAGCGCGACGCCGCCGAGCAAGTCGCCGCAATAGAGGGCGGCCGCCGCGACGAGGGCCGCGCTGTCACCCTGCGACAGCAGTCTCTCGAACCGGAGCGCGTCGACGTCGTCGGTGCCCGCGTCCAGCCGCAGGACATCGCCGTCGCCCGAGATGCGGAGCGCCGCCAAGTCCTGCCCGTCGAGTTCGCGGCGAACCGCCGCGAGCGCCTGG
The DNA here is from genome assembly GCA_020852355.1 of Alphaproteobacteria bacterium. Lineage (GTDB taxonomy): Bacteria > Pseudomonadota > Alphaproteobacteria > ATCC43930 > Allostellaceae > Allostella. Next base: position 935 of record JADZBA010000133.1, on the reverse strand, counting down.
CGGAGGCTGCCGCGCGCCTGCGCCTCGCCGCGGTCGGGCCACAGCAGCTCTGCTGCTGTCTCACGGCGGATGCCCGCCGGCCCGACCAGCGCCAGCATGGCCAGCAGCAATGCGGCCTTGCGGGTCGGCAGGCGGACCGGCGTACCAGCAGGGGACTGTACGTCCAGGCCGCCCAGCAACCTGATCAGCAAACCTCTCTACCTCCCGCGGGACCCGGAACGCACCACCGTCGCCGTTGCGCCGACGATTTCACGCATTTTTACCGCGCATGGCCGCCGGGCAGCCAAGAAATTCACGCCCCGATCGACGCTCGCCAAACGCGCCGGGGCGATGGTCGTCTCGCCGACGCCACGAGGCGCGGCGCGCGAGAGCCGAGGAGATGGACCATGAACATGACCTTCGATGCGCTGTGCCACGCCGCCCGCCCGGCATCCGTCCGCACGGTCCTGCACGCGATTGCCGGTGCCCTGCTCGCGCGCCGGCGCGCCGCCCGTACCCGCGCCCTCCTGCTCACGATGGATGCCCGCTACCTGCGGGACGTCCTGGGCGGCGACGCATCTCTCCACCAGGGGCCCCGGATCGCCGCCGACGCGCAGGCCATCAGGAGGCTGGCAGATCACGGACGGTGAGGGGGCGGGATCCCCGAGGTCTTTCGACGGCGACGGTGGCTTTGAAGCGGACAGGCCCGGTTCCCGCCGCCCGTCCGCGCCGTCACTCCGGCTTCACGTCGGCGGTCCGGATGACGGTCGCCCATTTGGCGATCTCGGCCGCGAGGAAACGGCCGGTGTCCTCGGGCGTGCCGCCGACCGCGGCGATGCCGAGCTGGGCGAAGCGCTCCCGGATGTCGGGCTGGGCCAGCGCCTTGGCGGTCTCCTGCGACAGCAGCGCCACGATCGCCGGCGGCGTGCCGGCAGGGGCGAGGAACATCACCCAGG
>JADZBA010000132.1 GCA_020852355.1 Alphaproteobacteria bacterium | reverse complement strand
CGCTACGATGCCGGCTACGGCGTCAAGACCTTCGCGGCGCGGGCCGAGGTGGTGGCGTTTTTCGAGGAGCGGCGCGGGCGCCTGCACGGCTTCCGCTGGCGCGACCGGCTCGACCATTCCTCCGCCGCGCCCGGCGCCGCGGTGACGCCGGCCGACCAGGCCATCGGCGTCGGCGACGGCGCGAGCGCGAGCTTTGCGCTGGTGAAGACCTACGGCGCCGCGCACGCGCCCTACGCGCGCGCCATCGCCAAGCCGGTCGCCGGCAGCGTGCGGGTGGCGGTCGCGGGCGTGGAGAAGACCGAGGGCGTCGCCTTCACCTGCGACGCCACCGCCGGCGTCGTGACCTTTCTCCCCGGGCATGTGCCGGCGACGGGCGCGGCGGTCACCGCCGGCTTCCGGTTCGACGTGCCGGTGCGCTTCGACGCCGACTATCTCGAGGTCGATCTCTCCGCCTTCACCGCCGGCGACATCCCGCACATCCCGCTGGTGGAAATCCGGGTGTGACGCGCGAACGCCACGCGTCCCCATTCCGTCATTGCGAGGAGCGAAGCGGTCCTCGGACTTGATCCGAGGAAGCAATCCATTCTTGCGGCCCCGCAATGATGGATTGCTTCGCCTTCGGCTCGCAATGACGGGAGAGCGAGTCATTGTCGCAACCAAGCCGAAAGCTTTTTCCATGCGCACCATCCCGCCGGCGCTGCAAACGAAGCTCGACTCCGGCGTCACCACGCTCGCCCGCTGCTGGGTGCTCGCCCGCCGCGACGGCGTGGTGCAGGGCTTCACCGACCATGACCGCGACCTGACGGTTGACGGCGTCACCTGCCGCGCCGACGCCGGCCTCTCGGCCTCCGAGGCGACGCAGCAGTTCGGCCTCGCGGTGGGCGGGGCGGAGCTCGCCGGCGCGCTCGCGGCCGAGACGCTCAACGAGGCCGACCTCGCCGCCGGGCGCTATGACGCCGCGGGCGTGACGCTCCATCTGGTCGACTGGAGCGAGCCGGCCCTGCACGTCCTGCTCGCCGCCGGCGTGCTGGGCGAGGTGCGCCGCGCGGGCTCGGCCTTCACGGCGGAGTTGCGCGGCCTCTCGCATCGTCTCGCGGAAACGCGCGGGCGGCTCTACACGCCGGCCTGCGCGGCCGATCTCGGCGATGCGCGCTGCGGCGTCGATCTCGGCCTCGCGGTCTACCGCGGCGAGGGCGTGGTCGTAAGCGCAAGCGGGGGCGCGTCGCTGGTCGCGACCGGACTTGAGGATTTCACCGAGGGCTGGTTCGCCGCCGGGCGCCTGGCCTGGCAGGACGGCGCCAATGCCGGCGTCGCGGTCGAGGTGAAGAGCCACCGCATCGTCGCAGGCAGCGTGCGGCTCGAGCTCTGGCAGGCGATGCCGGAGGCGATCGCCGCGGGAGACGCTTTCGTCGTCACCGCCGGCTGCGACAAGCGCTTCGCCACCTGCCGCGACCGCTTCGCCAACGGGGTGAATTTCCGCGGCTTCCCGCACATGCCCGGCAACGACTTCGTCATCAGCTATCCGCGTCCGGGCGAGCCGGGCAACGACGGCGGGAGCCTGACGTGAGCGCGGGCGCAACGCGGATAAGCCGCGCCGCCATCGTGGCGGAGGCGCGCGGCTGGATCGGCACGCCGTATCGGCACCAGGCCTCGCTCAAGGGCGTGGGCTGCGACTGCCTCGGCCTCGTGCGCGGCGTCTGGCGCGCGCTCTATGGCGAGGAGCCGGAGGCCCCGCCGCCCTATGCGGCGGATTGGGCGGAGGCCGCCGCCGGCGGCGAGCCCCTGGCCGACGCCGCGCGGCGGCATCTCCGCGCGGCGGCGCGCGCGGCGCCCGCCCCCGGCGACGTGCTGCTGTTCCGCTGGCGCCGCGGGCTTGCCGCCAAGCATCTCGGCATCCTCGCCGCGCCCGACCGCTTCATCCACGCCCACGAGGGCGCCGCGGTCGCCGAAGTCGCGCTCGCGCCCTGGTGGCGCCGCCGCATCGCCTACGCCTTCAGCTTCCCCGGCGCGCAATAGCCGCACCGCTCTCAAGCTTCGGAAAATCCGCATGGCCTCGTTGCTTCTCTCCTTCGCCGGCGCCGCCGCCGGCGGGGCCTTGTTCGGGCCGATGGGCGCCATCGCCGGGCGGCTTGCGGGCGCGCTCGCCGGCAACGTCATCGACCGCGTGCTGCTCACGGGCGGCCAGCAGGCCGAGGGCCCGCGCCGCTCCGACCTCGACGTCACCGCCTCGACCGAAGGCGCGCCGATCCCGCGGCTGTACGGGCGCGGGCGCGTCGCAGGCGAGATCATCTGGGCGACGCGGCTCGAGGAGGTGATCTCGACCCGCAGCGAAAGCGCCGGCGGCAAGGGCCTCGGCCCGCGCACCACCACGACCACCTACAGCTATTTCGCCAACGTGGCGATCGGGCTCGGCGAGGGTGAGATCGCCCACATCGGCCGCGTCTGGGCCGACGGCAAGCTGCTCGACCTCGACGGTCTCACCTGGCGCTTCCATCGCGGCGGCGAGACCCAGGAGGCGGACCCGCTCATCGTCGCCAAGGAGGGCGCCGACAATGCGCCCGCCTATCGCGGGCTCGCCTATGTGGTGTTCGAGCGGCTGCCGCTGGAGGATTTCGGCAACCGCATCCCGCAGCTCGCCTTCGAGGTGATCCGCCCGGTCGGTCGGCTGGAGGGCATGCTGCGCGCGGTGACGCTGATCCCCGGCGCGACCGAATTCGGCTACGAGCCGGCCGCGGTCGTGCGCACTCTGGGGCCGGGCGAGTCCGCGCCCGAGAACCGGCACGTCGCCCACGCGGGCGCCGACATTGCCGCCTCCCTCGACGAACTGCAGGCGCTCTGCCCGAACCTGCAGCGGGTCGCGCTCGTCGTCACCTGGTTCGGGACCGACCTGCGCTGCGGCCACTGCCAGGTGCGCCCGGCCGTCGACTACGCCGACAAGACCACCCACGGCGCCGAATGGGGCGTGGCGGGGCTCGCCCGCGCGGACGCGGCCGTGGTCTCGAGCGTCGATGCCCGCGCGGCCTTCGGCGGCACGCCGTCGGACTTAAGCGTGGTGCGCCTGATCCAGGAGCTGCATGCGCGCGGGCTTGCGGTCACGCTCTATCCGTTCGTGATGATGGACGTGCCGGCGGGCAATAAGCTGCCCGATCCATGGAGCGGCGCGGCGGGCCAGCCGGCCTATCCGTGGCGCGGGCACATCACCTGCGATCCCGCGCCCGGCCGCGCCGGCTCTCCGGATGGCGACGCGGCGGCGGCGACCCAGGTCGCCGCGCTGTTCGGCGCCGCCGCCGCGAGCGATTTCCACCTTGACGGCGAGGCCGTGAGCTACACCGGCCCGGCCGAATGGACGCTGCGGCGCATGGTGCTGCACTATGCGCATCTCGCGCTCGCCGCGGGTGGGGTCGAGGCCTTCGTCATCGGCTCGGAATTCAAGGCGCTCACGCGCGTGCGCTCGGCTTCCGGCGTCTATCCCGCGGTGACGCAACTGGTGGCGCTGGCGGAGGACGTGAAGGCGGCGCTCGGCGACGACGCCATCGTCACCTACGCGGCGGACTGGACCGAATACGGCGCGCACGCGGTCACCCCGGATGCGAGCGAGCTGCGTTTCCCGCTCGACCCGCTGTGGGCGTCGAGCGCCGTCGATGCGGTCGGGATCGACTACTACGCGCCGCTGGCGGATTGGCGCGACCAGCCCGGCCACCTCGACGCCGCGAGCGCGCAGACGACTTACGACACCGCCTATCTGGCCGGCAATCTCGGCGCCGGCGAAGGCTATGCGTGGTACTACGCCGACGCCGCGGCGCGGCTTGCGCAGGCGCGCACGCCGATCACCGACGGCCTCGGCAAGCCCTGGGTGTTCCGGCAGAAGGACCTCTGGTCGTGGTGGTCGCAGCCGCACCACGAGCGCGTCGCCGGCGCCGAGCTTGCGAGCCCGACCGCATGGGTCGCGCAATCGAAGCCGCTATGGCTCACCGAGGTCGGCTGCCCGGCGGTCGACAAGGGCGCCAACCAGCCGAGCATCTTCCCCGATGCGAAGTCCTCCGACGGCGGCGTGCCCCATTTCTCCAGCGGCACGCGCGACGACCTGGTGCAGCGGCGCTACCTCGAGGCCATTCTGGGTGCGTTCGATCCCGCCTTCGGCGCCAGCGCGGAGAGCAATCCGGTCTCGACCGTCTACGGCGGCCGCATGCTGGCGCCGGACGCGATCCATGTGTGGACCTGGGACGCGCGGCCCTACCCGGCGTTCCCGGCCGCGACCGACGTGTGGGCGGACGGCGCCAACTGGGAGACCGGCCACTGGCTCACCGGCCGGCTCGGCGCAACGCCGATGCGCGAGCTCGTGGCCGCCATCCTCGCCGACGCCGGCATCGCCGG
>JADZBA010000131.1 GCA_020852355.1 Alphaproteobacteria bacterium | reverse complement strand
GGGTACTTCCCCGCCGGGAACAGGTCGGGATGGCTGGCGCGCATGTACTCGACCAGCACGGCGGTGGTGACGTCGGCCTGGGTCATCTTGGCGCCGGCCAGCCACGGCGTGCCCTGGATCGCCTCCAGCGCGGCGAGGCCGCCGGCGATCTGGCTCGTCAGGTTGTCGATCCAGGGCTGATGCTGCCGCTCGGCCGGGCGGCGCTTGGTCTCGTAGGAGTAGGCGACGGCCTTCTCCATGGTGCCGAGCGCGATGGCGACGAGGCGCTGCACCGCGCGGCGCTCCGGCCCAGCGGGCGGCGTCAGGGCGTGCGCCGGCCCCGCCTGCTCGTCGAGCCAGTCGATGATCGTCGCGGAGTCGACCAGCGTCGCGCCGTCGTCGGTCACCAGCGCGGGCACGCGGCCGACCGGGTTGATCCGCTTGATCGCGTCCATGTCGGTCATGGTCGACAGCGGGTTGTGCTCGAACGGCATGCCGTAGAGCTTCAGCGTGATCGCCGTGCGGCGCACGAAGGGCGAGAGGTAGCGGCCGACGAGCATCATGGGAACGGTCCTCCTTCAGCCGCGCGGCACGAAGAGGGCGTCGACGGCGACCACCCCCCGGCCGGCGGGACGCACGATGAGCGGGTTGATGTCGAGGCTGCCGAGGCGGCCGGCGTTGGCCGCGGCGAAGGCCGAGAGGCGGGCGAGTGCCTCGGCCAGCGCCGCCACGTCGGCCTTCGGCCGTCCGCGGGCGCCGTCCAGCAGCGGGAAGCCCTTGACCTCGCGGATCATCGCCATCGCCTCGTCCGCGCCGAACGGCGCGACGCGCATGCTCACGTCCTTCAGCACCTCGACGAAGATGCCGCCCAGGCCGAACAGCACCACCGGTCCGAACGCGGGATCGACGGTGACGCCGAGGATGCATTCGACGCCGTCGGTCACCATCGGGCTGACCAGCGCGCCCTCGATGCGCGCGGCCGGCGCCGCCGCGGCGACGCGCGCGGTCATCGCGGTGAAGGCATCGGCCGCGGCGTCCGGCCCGGCGAGGCCGAGCGCCACGCCGCCGACCTCGGTCTTGTGGGCGATGTCGGGCGAAGCGATCTTGAGCGCGACTGGTCCGCCGATCAGGGCGGCGGCTTCGCGCGCCTCGCCGGCGGTGCGCACCAGACGGTCCTCGACCACCGGGATGCCGGCGGAGGCGACGATGCGCTTGGCGGTGCGCTCGTCGACCGCGCGCTCCGGCGCGGCCAGCACGTCCGGCGGCAGGGCCGGCGGCGGCGCCGGCCGGGGGCGCGCGAACGCCTCGGCGAACCAGCAGAGACCGGCCAGCGCCCTGACCGCACGGTGCGGATCCTCGAATACGAGATAGCCGTCGCTCTCGTACTCCTCGATCATCTCGCGCGTGGCGATCATGCACATGACCTGCAGGCGGCCGGGGAAGCGCCGGGCGGCCTCCTGCATCGCCGGCCGGAGGCGGGCGTTGATCACCTTCGAGCGCGGCACCGAGGTGAAGAAGTTGACGATCAGGTCGTAGCCGCCCTCCGACAGCATCATCTCGACGTTGGTCGTCACCAGGCTCATGTCGTTGAATGCCTGGGCGGTGATGTCCACGGGGTTGCGGGTCGCCGCGAAGGGCAGGATCTCCTTCAGCCGGCGCTGCGCGTCGGCCGGCATCGGCGGCACCTCCAGCCCGGCCGCCGTCGCCGCGTCGGCCAGCACGACGCCGCCGCCGCCCGAGATGGTGACGATGCCGAGCCTGCGCCCGGTCGGCAGGATGCGCCGCGTGCAGGCGTAGGCGACGTCGAGCATGTCCTCGGTGGTCTCGACGCGCAGCGCGCCATGGCGCCGGAACACCGTGTCGTAGACGCGGTCGGCGCCGGCCAGCGAGGCGGTGTGCGACTGGGCGGCCTCGGCGCCGACGGACGAGCGGCCGACCTTCATCACGACGACCGGCTTGCGCCGGCGCCGCGCATAGGCGAGGGCGGCCGTCAGGCGGGCGGCGTCGGCCACGCCCTCGATGTAGCAGGCGATGACGTCGACGCCGGGCTCGTCGGCGAGGAAGGCGATGCAGTCGGCGACCTGCACGTCGCACTCGTTGCCGGTCGTCACCCAGTAGGTGGTGCCGAGGCCCTTCTCTCGCGCCAGCGTCGCCATGTGGCTGCCGTAGGCGCCGGACTGGCTGACGATGGCGATGCCGCCGGGCTTCGGGAAGCCGCCATGGTCGAAGGAGGCGGTGAAGGTGCAGTAGTGGCCGATCTCGGCGTTGAACACACCGAGGCAGTTCGGTCCGGCGATGCGCATGCCGCTGGTGCGCGCGATCTCGGCCAGCCGCTCCTGCATGGCGCGTCCGTCGCCCGCGTCGGCCTCGGCGAAGCCGGAGGAGAAGATGACCATGGAGCGCGCGCCCTTGGCGGCGGCCTCCTCGGCGACCGCGACCACGCCCGCCGCGGGGATCGCGACCAGCACCAGATCCGGCGCCTCGGGCAGGGCGGCGATGTCGGGCCAGGTCCGGAGGCTCTGCACCTCGGCCCGATTGGGATTGATGGGGTAGATCGCACCGGCGAAGCCCGTCTCGCGGTAGTAGCGCAGCGGCCGTCCGCCGATCCGCGTCGGGTCGTTGCTGGCGCCGACCAGCGCCACCGAGCGCGGCCGCAGCAGCGGCACCAGCGAGGCGGGGTCCAGCCCGGCCCCGGGAGGCGCATCGGCCGGGGAAGCATCGGCCGGCGGTGCATCGGGCGATGCGCCGGGACCGCCGTGGCGGACGTCGGACAAGCGGTTCCTCCCTGGTAGGGGGCCTCCGGGACCGGACGGTCCGCGGGCGGGCGGGCGACCAGGAGATTCCTAGCCGTCGCCGCGCCGGCGAACAATTCCCCGCGTCGAACGTTGTCGAAAGGCGCAGGGAACGGGCGGATGCCGCGTTCGAACCG
>JADZBA010000130.1 GCA_020852355.1 Alphaproteobacteria bacterium | reverse complement strand
CCCACCGTCACCCGGAGAACGCCGACATGGCCGCCGCCAAGAAGGTCATCATCACCTGCGCCGTCACCGGCTCGATCCACACGCCCACGATGTCGCCGCACCTGCCGCTGACCCCCGACGAGGTCGCGGCGCAGGCGATCGAGGCCGCCGAGGCGGGGGCCAGCATCCTGCACCTGCACGCCCGCGACCCGAAGGACGGCAAGCCGACGCCCGACCCGGCCGTCTTCATGCAGTTCCTGCCGCGCATCAAGCAGTCGACCGACGCGGTCGTGAACATCACCACCGGCGGCGGCCACGGCATGTCGCTGCAGGAGCGCCTGGCGGCCGCACTCCTCGCCAAGCCCGAGATGACGTCGCTCAACATGGGCTCGATGAACTTCGGGCTCTTCCCCATGCTCGACCGGCCCCGGGAGTGGAAGCACGCCTGGGAGCCGCAGATGCTGGAGAACTCCCGCGACTTCATCTTCCGCAACACCTTCAAGGATATCGAGTACATCCTGAAGGAGCTGGGGGAGGGCTGCGGCGTCAAGTTCGAGTACGAGTGCTACGACGTGGGCCACCTCTACAACCTCGCCCACTTCCTCGACCGCAAGCTGGTCAAGCCGCCGCTCTTCGTGCAGACGATCTTCGGCATCCTCGGCGGCATCGGCGCCGACCATGAGAACCTGATGCACATGAAGCGGATGGCCGACAAGCTGTTCGGCGACGACTACCAGTGGTCGGTGCTGGCCGCCGGCCGCCACCAGCTGCCCTTCGTGACGATGGCGGCCGTGATGGGCGGCAATGTCCGCGTCGGGCTGGAGGACAGCCTGTACATCGGCAAGGGCCGGCTCGCCACGTCGAACGCCGAGCAGGTGCGCCGCATCCGCCAGATCGTCGAGAGCCTGTCGATGGAGATCGCCACGCCCGAGGAGGCGCGGGCGACGCTGGCGCTGAAGGGCGGCGACAAGGTCGCCTTCTAGCGCCGGGCCTCCCGCACCCGGGGCGGCGGGCGGCCGCCGGTGGAGACGACCCTCACGGTCGTGCTGCCCGTCTTCGGCCTGCTGGCCGTCGGCTGGGGCGTGGCGCGCCTCGGCATCGTCGACGAGCGCGGCGTGCGCGGCATCGCCCAGCTCGTCCTGCATGTCCTCATCCCGGCCCTGCTGTTCCGCAGCCTCGCCCGCGAGCACGGGCTTGGCCCGCTGGAGCTGGGCGTCGCCGGCGCCTTCTTTCTCGCCTGCCTCGTGGTCTACGCCGTCGCCATGCTGGTGGCCCGGCGGTTCTTCGCCGCCGCGCTCGACGCCCAGGCCTTCATGGGCATGAGCGCCACCTTCGGCAACACGGTCCAGATGGGCATCCCGCTGGTGGCGCTCGCCTACGGGCCGCGCGGCGAGGCACCCCTGCTCGCCATCATCACCTTCCATTCGCTGATCCTGATCTCGCTGACGACGGTGCTGATCGAGGTGGCGCAGCATCGCGGCAAGGGCCCGCTCGACACGCTGCGCCAGAGCCTCGCCGCGCTGCTGACCCACCCGATCATCCTCGCCATCCTGGCGGGCATCGCCTGGGGCCTCACAGGCTGGCACCTGCCGCTGATCGCCGACCGCTTCCTGACGCTGCTCGGCGTCGGCGCCGGCCCGATGGCGCTGCTGTCGCTGGGGGCGGCGCTGAACGGCCTGCGCATCGCCGGCGACCTGCGCGAGACGCTGGCCGTCACCGCCCTCAAGCTGGTGGCGATGCCGGCGCTGGTCTGGCTGGTCGCGGCGAAGCTGCTGGCGCTGCCGCCGCTGGAGGTCGCGGTCGCCACGGTCGCGGCCGCCATGCCGACCGGCGCCAACGTCTTCATCCTGGCGCGTCGCTACGACCTCTACCTGCGCCGGGCGGCGAGCATGGTGCTGATCTCGACCGTCGCGTCGGTCGCCACCATCGCGATCATCCTCGTGCTGCTGCGCCCGGACTGAGGGCCCCCGCCCCTGGCGTCCGAGCGACGGCGGCGGCAGTATCGTCGCGCAACGGACAGGGCCAGGAATGGCGCGCAGCGTCGATCCCGACGACTATCAGCACGTGCCGCGGCCGGTGGCGGCGATGCCCAAGGACTTCGCGCCGGGGCACGTCATCGCGCCGCACAGCCATCCCCGCGCCCAGCTCGTCCATGCGGTCGCCGGGCTGATGTGGGTCGAGGTGCCGGCCGGCACCTGGGCGGTGCCGCCGCGCTGCGCCCTGTGGATTCCGGCGGGCGTGCGCCACTCGCTGCGCATGGTCGGCGCGGTCGCCATGCGCACGATCTACGTCGACACCGCGGCGGTCGCCGACCTGCCGCGCGGCTGCACGGTGATCGAGGTCTCGCCGCTGCTGCGCGAGCTGATCGTCGCCGCCACCGCCGAGCCGGTGGAGTACGACGAGGCCGGGCGCGGCGGGCACATCATCGCCCTGCTGCTGGACGAGCTGCGCGCCGCGCCGACCGCCCCCGTCCACCTGCCGATGCCGCGCGACCGGCGGCTGGCGCGGCTGTGCGCGGCCCTGCTCGCGGCGCCGGCGCGCGACGACACGCTGGAGGACTGGGGTGCGGCGGTCGGCGCCAGCGGGCGGACGCTGGCGCGGCGGTTCCGGGCGGAGACGGGAATGAGCTTCGCCCAATGGCGCCGGCGTGCCCGCGTCGTGCTGGCGCTGGCGCGGCTGGCGGAGGGCGAGGCGGTGGGCAGCATCGCCCGCGCGCTGGGCTATGCCAGCCCCAGCGCCTTCACCGCCACGTTCCGCCGCACCATCGGCCGCGCGCCCGGCGCGTACCGGGGGACGTAGGCGCGCGGGCGAGATTTCGTTCGGCCCCGCTGTCGGAACGGCGGCGCCCCGATCGTCCTCCGGTCGAACCGAGACGACGAGGACCCCGTCATGGCCAAGCTGATCTTCGTGAACCTGCCGGTCGCCGACCTCGCGCGCGCGACCGCCTTCTACCAGGCGGTCGGCGCGGCCAGGGACGGGCGCTTCTGCGACGACACCGCATCCTGCATGGTCTTCTCCGACACCATCCACGCCATGCTGCTGACCCACGAGAAGTTCCGCCAGTTCACGCCCAAGCCGATCGCGGACGCCGGGGCGACCAGCGAGGTGCTGATCTGCATCTCCGCCGACGGTCGGGACGAAGTCGACGCGATGGTCGGCAGGGCGGGGGCGGCGGGCGGCCGGGTCGACCCCGGTCCCCTCCAGGATCACGGGTTCATGTACGGCCGCAGCTTCGAGGACCCTGACGGCCACATCTGGGAGGTGATGTGGATGGACGTCGCGGCGGCGATGGCCGCCCATGGCGCGGGTCAGGCCGCGGCCTGACCCGCGTCGCGGAAGCTGCCGGGCGATCCAGGCGCGGCACGTCGATGTCGGGGAAGACGGCGCCCGAGCGTCGATGCATCAGCCGCGCCGGGCCGCCTCGATCGCGGCGACGTCGATCTTCTTCATGTCCATCATCGCATCGAACGCGCGCTTGGCTTCATCGCCGCCGGCCGCCAGCGCCTCGGTCAGCACGCGCGGCGTGATCTGCCAGGAGACGCCCCACTTGTCCTTGCACCACCCGCACGCGCTCTCCTGGCCGCCATTGCCGACGATGGCGTTCCAGTAGCGGTCGGTCTCGTGCTGATCGTCGGTAGCGATCTGGAACGAGAAGGCTTCGCTGTGCCTGAACGCGGGACCGCCGTTGAGGCCGAGACAGGGGACGCCGGCCACGGTGAACTCGACCGTCAGCACGTCGCCCGCCTTGCCGGATGGATAGTCGCTGGGTGCACGGTGGACGGCGGTCACGGCGCTGTCGGGAAAGGTCTCGGCGTAGAAGCGGGCAGCCGCCTCGGCGTCCTTGTCGTACCAGAGGCAAATCGTATTCTTGGCCATGATGTGTCCTCTCGCCT
>JADZBA010000129.1 GCA_020852355.1 Alphaproteobacteria bacterium | reverse complement strand
GGCCGACGGGGTGGCATGTGCACGCCAAGTAGTGCCGCCCGAAGCGGATCGAATCGGGCAGATGCTCCAGGGTTGCGGCAAAGCACGGCAGAGCCTTGTGCGGCCGCGGATTCTCTGCCTAGAGTCGACCAAACGAGCTCGACCAAAAGAATGTTGGGCAACCCTGGGGAGGAGCAAATGACGCGCACGAATCGGCGCAGTTTCCTGAAGCTCGCCGGCGGCGGAGTGGCCGCTGCCAATCTCGGCGGTCTCGCCGGCATCCTTGCCAGCGGCCGCGCGCCTGCCTACGCGCAGGCGACCACCGTCCACTGGCTCAGGTGGAACGACTTCGTTCCGGCGTCGGACCAGCTGCTGCGGCAGTCCATCCTGCCGGCGGCGGAGAAGGCGCTCGGCATCAAGGTCAATTTCGAGACCGTCAACGGCAACGACCTGCAGCCGCGCATCACGGCCGCGATCCAGTCCGGCGGCGGGCCGGACCTCATCATGCTGTTCAACAACCACCCGCATCTCTACGCCGCCAGCGCCGTGGACGTGAGCGACGTCGCCGAGGCGATCGGCGCGCAGCAGGGTGGCTTCTATGCGATCTCCAAGGGCAACTGCAGCGCCGGCAGCAAGTGGCTGTCCATGCCCTTCTGCATCGTCGGGGCGATGATCGCCTACCGCAAGTCCTGGTTCGAGGAAGTCGGCTACAAGACCTTCCCCGCGACATGGGAGGAATATCGCGACGCCGGCAAGAAGCTGAAGGCGAAGGGCCGCCCCATCGGCCAGTCGCTCGGCCATTCCTTCGGCGACCCGCCGACCTTCGCCTATCCCTTCCTGTGGTCGTTCGGCGGCAAGGAGGTCGAGAAGGACGGCAAGACGATCGCCATCAACAGCAAGGCGACCGTCGAGTCCGTCAAGTTCATGACCGCCTTCTGGAAGGACGCCCACGACGACGGCGGCCTCGCCTGGGACGATTCCAGCAACAACCGGGCGTTCCTGGCGGGAACCGTCTCCGCCACCCTGAACGGCGCGTCGATCTACATCGAATCGATGCGCAAGCCCGACAGCTACCGGACGGAGAAGGGCGCGCAGCTCAAGACCGACATCCTGCATTCGCCGCTGCCCAAGGGCCCCGCCGGACAGTTCGGCTTCCACACCTTCCAGTCGCACATCCTGCCGACCTACTCGAAGAACCAGAAGGCGGCGAAGGAGTTCCTGACCTGGATGCACACCGCCGCCAACTACGAGAAATGGTTCGTCTCGCAGAAGGGCTTCGCCACGGGCGTCACCACGTCCTGGGAGAAGAGCGCGATGTGGGACGAGGATCCGGTGATGGAGCCTTACCGCGTCGCCGGCCGGCTCGGGCAGATCCCGGGCTACGAGGGCCCGCCCAGCGCCAAGGCCGCCGAGGTGCTGTCGAAGTACATCATCACCGACATGTACGCCAAGGCGATCCAGGGCATGTCCGCCGAGGACGCCGTGAAATGGTGCGAGGCCGAGCTCAAGAAGATCTACGTCTGAGCCGCCGCCCTTGATCGCCGCGCGGCCGCGCTCCCTCCCCGACCCGGGGGCGGAGCGCGGCCGGCCCGCACCAGTCGACGAGGATTGGCGATGAGAAGCTCCGAGATGGCGATCGCCGGCGTCGGCGTGGTGCCTGCACGCCCGAAGCGGCGGCTGCTGGAGGACGAGCGCTGGCTGGCGTTCGTGCTGCTGCTGCCGACCGTCGTCCTGCTCGGGCTCTTCATCGCCTACCCCTTCGTCAAGGGGATCATGCTGGCGGTGACCAACACCCGCGTCGGCGTGCCCGGCGAGTTCGTCGGCCTCGCCAACTTCGTGAAGATCTGGAACGACGGCATCTTTCGCACGGCGGTGTGGAATACCGTCCTCTACACGGCGGTCACGACGGTCTTCAAGCTGGCGCTGGGCCTCTGGCTGGCGGTGCTGCTGAACCGCCACTTCAAGGGCAAGGCGCTGATCCGGGCCTTCATCCTGCTGCCCTTCATCATCCCGACGGTGCTGTCGACCTTCGCCTGGAAGTGGATGTTCGACCCGACCTTCAGCGTCCTCAACTGGATGCTGTTCCAGCTCGGCTTCATCACCCAGCGCATCAACTGGCTCGGCGACGCCGACCTCGCCATGGTCGCGATCATGGAGGTCAACATCTGGCGCGGCGTGCCGTTCTTCGCGATCAGCCTGCTCGCCGGCCTGCAGACCATCAGCCCCGAGCTGCAGGAGGCCGCCGCCATCGACGGTGCCCGGCCGTGGAAGCGCTTCTGGTACGTGACCTGGCCCTTGCTGCTGCCGGTCACCATGGTGGTCGTGCTGTTCTCGGTCATCCAGACCTTCGCCGACTTCCAGCTCGTCTACGTGCTGACGGAGGGCGGCCCGGCCAACGCGACGCACCTGTTTGCGACCTACGCCTATCAGGTCGGCGTGCGCACCGGGCTGCTCAGCGAAGGGGCGGCGATCTCGCTCGCGATCTTCCCGGTGCTGTTCCTCGTCGTCGTCCTCCAACTCCTCTACATCCGCCGCGTGGAGACGCGCTGATCATGATCGAAGGCGCGCCCTGGAGACGCTGGGTCTTCTTCCGGCTGCCGCTCGCCGGCTTCGCGATCTGGCTGCTGTTTCCCTTCTACTGGATGATGGTGACGACGGTCCGGCCGGACCACGAGCTGTATCGCCCGTGGAACGCGCCGAACTACACGCCGTTCTGGACGCTGGAGCCGACGCTCGAGCACATCCGCTACCTGTTCACCGAGACGCTGTTCGCCACGTGGATGTGGAACACCATGCTGATCGCGCTCGTGTCGACGGCGATCTCGCTGGTCTGCGGCGTCTTCGCGGGCTACGCGCTCTCGCGGCTCAAGTTCCCCTACGCGGGCAGCCTCGGCACCGGGATCTTCGTCACCTACCTCGTGCCGCAGACGCTGCTGTTCATCCCGCTCGCCGACGTGATCCGCAGCTTCCACCTCGGCGACACGCCGTGGGCGCTCATCCTGACCTATCCGACCTTCCTCATCCCGTTCTGCACCTGGCTGATGATGGGCTACTTCAAGGCCATCCCCAAGGAGCTGGAGGAGTGCGCCCGCATCGACGGGGCATCGCGCTGGAAGGCGCTGGTCTACATCATCCTGCCCGTCGCGGTGCCGGGGATCCTGTCGGCCGGGATCTTCGCCTTCACGCTGTCGTGGAACGAGTTCATCTACGCCCTGGTCTTCCTGTCCTCACCCCAGGAGAAGACGGTGCCGGTCGGCGTGACGTCGGAGCTGATCCGCGGCGACGTGTTCTTCTGGGGGCCGCTGATGGCCGGGGCGCTGCTCGGCTCGATCCCCGTGGCGATCGTCTACTCGTTCTTCGTCGAGCACTACGTCTCCGGGCTCACCGGCTCGGTCAAGGGATGACGCGAACATGGCCCATGTCACCGTCCGCCAGGTCAACAAGCGCTACGACGAGGTCCACGCCGTCAAGGACGTGAACCTGGAGATCCGCGACAAGGAGTTCCTCGTCCTCGTCGGCCCGTCCGGCTGCGGCAAGACGACGACGCTCCGGATGATCGCCGGGCTCGAATCCATCACCTCGGGCGACGTGCTGATCGGCGACACCGTGGTGAACGAGCTGCCGCCGATGGACCGCGACATCGCGATGGTCTTCCAGAACTACGCCCTCTACCCGCACATGAGCGTCTACGACAACATGGCCTTCGGCCTGAAGATGCGGAAGTTCCAGCGCGACGAGATCGACCGGCGCGTCAAGGATGCGGCCGATATCCTCGGCATCGACCAGCTCCTGGCGCGCAAGCCGCGCCAGCTCTCCGGCGGGCAGCGCCAGCGCGTGGCGCTCGGCCGGGCCATCGTCCGCCATCCCCAGGTCTTCCTGTTCGACGAGCCGCTCTCCAATCTCGACGCCAAGCTGCGGGTGCAGATGCGGGTCGAGCTCAAGAAGCTGCACGACCGGCTGGGGACGACCGCGATCTACGTCACCCACGACCAGGTCGAGGCGATGACGCTGGGCGACCGGGTCGTGGTCATGAAGGACGGCTGGGTGCAGCAGGTGGGCGAGCCGCTCGACCTCTACAACCGCCCGGCCAACCGCTTCGTCGCCGGCTTCATCGGCTCGCCGGCGATGAACTTCGCCCGGGTCGACGTCACCGGCTCCAACGGCGCGATCCGCGTCGAGAACGCCGGCATCCGTCTCGCCCTGCCGGCCGACATCGGCGGCCGGCTGCACGGCCATGTCGGCCGCAGCGTCTGGCTCGGCATCCGCCCGGAAGATCTCGACGTGGCGACCGATGCCGATCCGGCGGACGCCTGCTTCGAGGCGGACGTCGAGGTGATCGAGCAGCTCGGGCCGGAAATTCTCCTCGACCTGCGCGCCGGCGAGCACGCCATGGTGGCGAGCGTGGCCCCGACGGTGCGTACCCGCGTCCACCAG
>JADZBA010000128.1 GCA_020852355.1 Alphaproteobacteria bacterium | reverse complement strand
GTCGGCGCCATTGCAGTGCGGGCCGGCGCAGTAGACGACGAACAGCGTCCCCTCCGGCCACTGCGCCATGCGCTCGGCCGTGATCTCGCGGTGCGGCAGGCCGAG
Organism: Alphaproteobacteria bacterium; assembly: GCA_020852355.1. Taxonomy (GTDB): domain Bacteria; phylum Pseudomonadota; class Alphaproteobacteria; order ATCC43930; family Allostellaceae; genus Allostella. The sequence continues at coordinate 13,149 of JADZBA010000128.1, read as the reverse complement.
CGCGTGCGGCACGTGGCCGGCGGCGTAGGAGAGCGGTCCGCGGACGTCGAGCAGCACGAAGTCCCGGGCGGCGGCGGCGAGCGCGGTATGGACGTCGGCGCAGTCCGTCTCGAAGGCGAGGCGGGCGGCAAAATGGCCGGCGGCGAGCGCCGGCGGCGCGGGCGCGATCTCGGAAACGGGCGAAGTCATGGCGCATCTCCTGCGGGCTTCGATGCCCCGGAAGGTGCCGCCGCGGCGCCCGCTTGAACAGCGGCGCAGGCGCCGATTATCGTCAAGATCGTGCCAAAAGTGCCCGCCCCTTCCGCCCTGCCCGTCGTGGCGCTCGCCTATGACGGGCTGTGCACCTTCGAGTTCGCCATCGCCGTCGAGGTGTTCGGCCTGCCGCGACCCTACATGGGGCCGGACTGGTACCGCTTCGCGGTGGCCGGCATCGAGCCGGGGCCGCTGCGCGCGACCGGCGGCGTGCGCGTGCTGGTCGACGGCGGGCCGGAGCTGCTGGACGAGGCCGGCACCATCATCGTGCCGGGCTGGCGCGGGGCGGCGATGCCGGTCCCGGAAGACCTGTGCCGGCGGCTCAGGGCGGCGCACGCCCGCGGCGCACGGCTGGTCTCGATCTGCTCGGGCGTGTTCGTGCTGGCGGCCGCCGGCCTCCTCGCCGGGCGGCGGGCGACGACGCACTGGCACTACGCGCAAGCGCTGGCGCGGGCCCATCCCGACATCCGCATCGAGCCGGACGTGCTCTATGTCGACGAAGGCGCGGTGCTGACCTCGGCCGGCAGCGCGGCCGGCATCGACGTCTGCCTGCATCTCGTGCGCCGCGACCACGGGCCTGAGATGGCCAACCGGCTGGCCCGCCGCCTCGTCGTGCCGCCGCACCGCGAGGGCGGCCAGGCGCAGTACGTCGAGCGGCCGGTGCCGACGGCGCGCGAGGGCGCCCGCCTCGGCCCGCTGATCGAGCGCATGCGCGGCCGGCTGAGCGAGGAGCGGACGATCGCCGCGCTCGCGGCCGATGCCGGGATGAGCCCGCGCACCTTCCTGCGGCGCTTCAAGGCGGCGACCGGTGCCGCCCCCGGCGAGTGGCTGCTGGCGGAGCGGCTGGCGCATGCGCGCACGCTGCTGGAGACGACCCGCGCCGCCCTCGACGAGGTCGCGGCCGCCTGCGGCTTCGGCTCGACGGCGACGATGCGGCACCATTTCCGCACCCGCATCGGCACCAGCCCCGCCGCCTACCGTGCGGCCTTCGGCGCGCCGAAGCGCTCCAGCCCGGCCCGTCCGGCCGGTGACAGGGCGTAGGTGCCGCGCGCCACGCGCTGGAACCAGCCGTAGACGTCGTCCTGCATGATCTTCGCCGCGTTCGGGTTGTCGCCCGCGGCGCGCAGCGCCGCCAGGGTCATCGGTCCGCCGGCATCGAGCAGGGCGGCGCAGCGCAGCGCCTCCTGGCGATAGGCGGTGACGATCGGCACGCGCGTGGAGCCGCCGCGGTTCGGGTCGCCGATGCGCCGGGCATGCTCGCCCAGCAGCAGGGCGGCGCGCCGCGCGCTCTTGCGCGGCTGGTAGGGCAACGGGTCGAGCAGCACCTCGATGCGGCCGCCAGCGACGACCAGAAGGCCGAGCCCGACCCGCCGGCACAGCTTGCGCACGTCGCCGACCCGCTTCGGCCGGGTCCCGACCGCGAGATAGACATGGTCGGTGACGGTCAGCCGGTCCACGCCCTGCAGCACCAGCCCCAGGCTGAAGCCGCGCTTCAGCTCGACGATGACCGGCGGCGCGTCCGCGCGCGTGGCGACGACGTCGCAGCGCCCGACCTCGCCCTTCACGTCGTAGCCCTGGCCCTCGAGGAACGCCTTCACCGGCGCGTAGAGCTCGATCTCGGGTGCCATGGGTCAGGCCGTCGCCGCGACCGCGACGCTCACGGCAGGATCTTCGCCGCCCGGTACCGGGCGAGCTGGTCGAGCAGCATCGCCTCGCTGTCGACGACCTCCGCGAAGCCGGCGAGGCGCAGCCTCGTGGTGCTGGAGACGACGTCGTGGTCCTGCCGCCACACGAAGTCGCCGAACGCCCAGTTGGCGATGTCGGAGAGCCGCGACGGCCGCAGGCCGTGGCGCGCGACGACGCGCTGCCAGACCGCGTCCTTGTCCTTCATCCAGTCGGCCAGCGTCAGCGTCCGCACCTCGCCCGGCGGCACGCCGCAGGCCGCGGCGATGCGCGGCCAGACGCGCTTCCAGCGCAGCAGGTCGCCGTTGGTGACGTTGAAGGCCCGGTCGGCGCCGCGCGGGTCGGTCGCGAGGAAGGCCATCGCGCGCGCGAGATGGCCGGCATCGACCAGCTCGGTCAGCGCCTCCCAGCAGCCGGGGCGGCCGGGGAAGTCGAGCGGCACGCCGAGCTCGGCGGCGATGGCGGCGTACGCCCCGATCAGCGGCACGAGGTTGCGCGCCCGGTCGGGCGCGAAGTCGCAGATCACCGGCGGGCGCGACGCCGACCACGTCCAGCGCCGGCCCTGCCGGCGCTCCACCAGCAGGTCCTGCTGGTCGTAGTAGAAATTGGGCGGCATGTGGCGCGGGTCGTCCTCGCGCGCCGGCGTCGGGAAGCGGCCGAGATGCAGGCCGTAGTACTTGGTGCCCTGGACGAGGTGGACGTGCTCCAGGCCGCGCGCGACGGGCAGCACGCCGTCGAGCAGGTTGCGCAGCATGGCGACGTTGTCGGCCACGCTCTCGACCCCGCCCTCGCCGTGCGCGGCGCGGCCGGCATAGAAGACGTGGGTGACGGCGCCGCAGGCGGCGAGCGCCGCGCGCGACGCGTCCGACAGGTCGGCCGCGACATGGCCGAGGCGCTCGGCCGGTGCCGGCGGCCGGCGGGTGACGGCGAGGACCGACCAGCCGCGGGCGAGCAGCAGCTCGACCAGCCGCCTGGCGGCCGCCCCGGTGGCGCCGGCGACCAGCGCGGTCGGCGCCACGGCTCAGGCGGCGCGGCCGGGATGGGCGGCGAGCGCCGTCCAGCTCTCGGCGAAGGCCGCACCGGCGGTGCGGCGCTTCAGGCCCGGCAGGCCGGCCAGCCAGCGCTCCTCGGCCGCCGCCGCCTCGGCCCAGCAATCGGCCGCGGCCTGCGCGCGGCGCGCCGGCGCGTCCGGGCCGCGCTCGGCCAGAGCGTTCGCCATGCGGGCGGCGAAGCGCGCCTCCAGCCCGTCGCGCTCGGGCGCCAGGTCGGCAAGCGCGCCGGCGAAGTCGCCCAGCACCGCGGCGCGGTGCAGGCGCTCGTGGCGCCACCACAGGCTCGCCGGGTCGGCGCGGTCGCTCGGCCGCGGCCCCTGGGCGGGCAGCCCCGCCTCGAGCAGCACCGGCTTGAACACCGAGAGGCAGGGTGCGGCGGTGCCGGTCATCCAGTGCAGCGCCGTGCCGTCCGGGTGCAGCTCGGAGACCATGGAGCCGACCGTCTGGCCGCGCCTGACGCCGTCGGCGGCATGCATGCAGATGGTCCGCCCGACGGTCAGCTCGGGATGCCATGCGGCGTCGCCCTCGGCCTCGGCGCCGTGGTCGCGCAGGACGGCCATCAGGTCGGCCGCGGCCAGCCGCCCGGCGCGGCGCTGCAGCAGCGTCGTCGCCCGGGCGCAGCGCAGGCGCCCGCGCGAGACCTCGTCGCGCGCGGGATCGAGATAGTCGCCGGCGAGGTCGAGGTCGGCGAGCCCCTCGGCCCGGCCCTGGGCGCGCGCATGCTCCGGCAGCCCGCCGCCCGCCCGCGCCACCGCCCCGCGGCCGATCGAGAGGGCGTTGGAGATGGCGCGCACCGGCGGGCAACGCTCGACCGCCCACATCCGGCCGATCGTCTCCAGCACGAAGGCCTCGCGCGCGTCGGCGACGATGAAGGAGTTGTCGTAGTAGTGCTCGTTCAGATGGCCGCAGTTGCCGCCCTGGCCGTGCGTCTCCAGCAGCCCGGTGATGACGTCCACCGCCTCCGCCGCGCTCGCCCCGCGCTCCAGCCCCAGGCGCAGCAGGTCCATGCCGATCAGCGCCGGCGTGCGGCCCGGCGGGATCCTGGCGAACACCGCCTCGTTGCCGATGGCGACGCCGTGCTCGTTCGCCCCCCTCTCCGCCCCCCACAGCCAGAAGGGGCGGCTCAGCAGCACCGCATGGGTGCGCGCGGCCTGCGGGATCTCGATGTAGGTGCAGCGCAGCCGCGCGCCGGCCGGATGCGCCGCGCGGGCGAACGTCTCGAGCGGCTGCGCCTCGTTGCGCTCGCGGTCGCTGTTCTTGGCGAAGAGCACCACGCCGCCCGCGGTCGCCGGCGGCAGCGCCACCATGGTGTCGCACATCTCTCGCGTCCCTCCCCCGAATCCGTGGGGAACCTTAGCGCGCGGGCGGCCCTCGCGGCGGGGAAATGCCGCCGGGATCGGCGCCGACCTGCCGAGGGCGGGCGCCGCCTACTCGCCCCACACCGCGCGGAAGACGCGCATCCAGTTGCCGCCCAGGATCTTGCGGATGTCCGCCTCCTGGTAGCCGCGCGCGACCAGACGCTCGGCGAGGTGGGGCATCTTGTCCGGCGTCTCGATGCCCTGGGGGAAATGGTAGGGCGGCGGCGGATAGCTCTGCGCGCTCCAGCGCCCGTTGGCCAGCGAGGTGCGGTACATCGCCGTCGCCTCCTCCAGCGTCGAGAACGGGTGCTGGCCCTCGTAGTAGTCGATGCCGAGGCCGACATGGTCGATGCCGACGAGCTGCACCGTGTAGTCGATATGGTCGATCAGGTCGTCGGTGGTCGGCTTCTCCTTGGCCGCGACGAAGGCGGGGTAGCCGACCATGCCGATCAGCCCGCCGGTCGCGGCGACCGCCTTGATCTGGTCGTCGGTGACGTTGCGCGGCGAATCCTTCACCGCCTTCGGGTTGGCGTGGGAGAAGACGACCGGCCGCGTCCCCAGCTCGATCGCCTCCATCGTCGTGCGATAGCCGGTGTGCGAGCAGTCGAGCACGATGCGCAGCGCGTCGAGGCGCTTGACCAGCGCCACGCCGAACTTGCTGAGGCCGCAGTCGGTGCGCTCCTCGCAGCCGTCGCCGATGCGGTTCTTCACGTTGTAGGTGAGCTGCAGCATGCGCAGCCCCATGGCGTGGTAGCCGTCGAGCAGGTCGAGATCGGCCTCGACCGGGTCGCCGCCCTGGAAATGGATGATGATGCCGAGCCTGCCGCTGCGCTTGGCCTCCTCGATGTCGGCGGCGCGGCGGACCAGCAGCAGGTCGTCGCGCGCGCGCACGAAGGCGAGCCAGCCCGCGACGTTCCTGAACGTCTCGCTCGCATCGCCGCTGGAGCCGACGGTCGGGCAGATCGCGGTGTGGCCGCCCTTGCGGTAGAGCTCGATGTGCGACTTGCGCCGCAGCAGCGGGCAGGTCGCGTCGATGACGATCGAATCGGCGTAGAGCTGCTGGGCGGATGGCATCGGGCGCTCCGGGCAGGTGCGGATGGGACGGGCTACTTCCACCGGGCGAGGTAGAAGCGCGGGATCTCGTCGGCGAAGGCCTGGAAGTCGAGCCCGGCCGCGAAGGCGTAGTTGGTGACGTAGCTGTTGAGCGGGACCCAGTAGGCGCGCGCCGTGATGCGCTCGATCGCCTTGCGGTAGTTGGCCAGCCGCACCTGCGGGTCGATCGAGGTGTCGGCGGTCTCCAGCCAGGCGGCGACGTCGGGGTCGCGGGCGTAGTCGTCCTTGTTGCCCTTGAACCAGACGCTGAGCGAGGACGAGGCGTCGTTCAGCGAGAACGACCCCCAGTCGCCCTGGTACATCGCCAGCTCGCCCTTCTGGAAGCGGTCGTAGGCGGCCGCGCTCTGCATCATCGAGATGCGCACGTCGATGCCGACCTGGGCGAGGTAGTGCTGGATCGCCTCGGTCCATTCCCGGCTGCGCCAGGCGACGAGCTCGGTCTTGAAGCCGTTGGGATAGCCCGCCTCGGCCAGCAGCCGCCTGGCCTTGGCCGGGTCGTAGTCGTAGCGCGTGGCGAGGCTGTCGTCGCAGCCGAACTGGCTGGGAAAGCAGGGCGCGTGCAGCACGCGGGCATCGCCCTGCACGAGGTTGCGGGTGTAGCTCTCGCGGTCGATGGCGTGGATGATCGCCTGGCGGACCTTCTCGTGGGTCAGCGGGTTGCCCGCCCCGGAGCGGCCGGCGGCGTCGAGCACGAGATAGCCGTAGCGCATGGTCTCCGCGCGGATCGTGCGCAGGTGCGCCAGCTTCTCCAGGCGCGACGCCTGGTCGGCGGCGACGTACCAGATCCAGTCCGCCTGGCCGCCCAGCAGCTCCGCCAGCTCGGTCGCCGCGTCCGGCACGAAGCGCACGGTGACGGTGCGGATCGCGGCGCGGCCCTTCGGGCTGCCGGCATAGTGCTCCTCGAAGCGCTGCAACTCGTAGGCGCGGCGGTCCTCCAGCTTGACCACGCGGTAGGGGCCGGTGCCGATCGGCGCGCGGCCCATGCCCTCGGGCCCGACGCGCTCGTAGTAGGCCTTGGGATAGATCACCAGCGGGATCGCCAGGAACTCCAGCGCGGCCGGGAACGGGCCGGTCGCATGGATGCGGATCTTGTGCCGGTCGACGACCTCGACCCTCTTTATCCAGCTCGTGTTGCGCGGGTAGAAGATGCGCGCCTCGGGCCTGGAGACGGTGTTCAGCGTATGGGCCACGTCCTCGGCGGAGAGCTCGCTGCCGTCGTGGAACTTCACGCCTTGGCGGATCTCGAAGTCGAGCGTCTTGGCGTCGACCCATTTCCACGCCGTCGCCAGCGCCGGCCTGATCTCGAAGGTGACCGGATCGCGCTCGACCAAATTGTCCCAGACCATGCGGGCGAAGAGGATGCCCTCGCGCTGGTTGTTGTAGTACTGGTCGACGTTGGCGATCGGGTTGCGCCAGACGAGGCGCAGCGTGTCCTGCGCCTTCTGGGCGGCGGCCGGCAGCGCGGCGCCCGCGGCCAGGAGGGATGCGAGCAGTACGGAACTGACATGTTTCGCGGCGCGCATCGCTGTCCTCCCCCGTGCCCGGCGGGAAGGATAGCGGCCGCCGCCGCCGCGGCAAAGGACCGATCGCGGCGCCCGCCCCTCAGCCCTGGTGCTGCATCCGCCGCCAGCGGCCGGGCGACATGCCGTAGGCGCGGCGGAACTGCCGGGTCATGTGGCTCTGGTCGGCGAAGCCCGCGGCGAGCGCGGCGTCGGCCAACGGCACGCCGGCGCGCAGGGACGCGCGCACGCGGTCGAGCCGGCGCATCGTCAGGTAGCGGTAGGGGCTGGTGCCCAGCCGCGCGCGGAACTGGCGGGCGAGAGCGAAGCGGTCGAGGCCGGTCGCCGCTTCCAGCGCCGCCGACGCCACGGGACCCGCGACGTTGTCGTCGAGGAAGCGGCGGGCGGCCTCGACGGCGCCGGCGGCCACCGCATCGCGCGACGGGCGGCGGGCCGACGGGTCGAGCGCCAGCAGGGCGTCGGCCAGCGCCGTCAGGATGCCATCCGCCTCCAGCCCGTCGAGCGGCCGCTCCAGGTCGGCCAGCGCCGCGCGGACGGCACGCGCCAGGTGCGGGTCGGCGGTGACGGCCGGGCGCACGAAGGGCAGGCTGCGCGCGCGGGCGCCGAGCGCGTCGCGGATGCAGCGCGGCTCGACGTAGAGCATGCGGTAGCGGAAGCCGCCGGCGGCACCGGCGCGACCGTCATGGGTCTCGTCAGGGTGCAGCACCAGCACGTCGCCGGCGAGGCTGTCGGCGCGCGCGCCGCGATAGTCGAAGGACTGCACGCCCGCCACCGTCCAGCCGATCGCATAGGTGTCGTGCCGGTGCGGGTCGTAGGCGTGGCCGCCGAACGCCGCCTCCATGCGCTCCAGGCCGGGCGCCCCCGGCGCCGTCCGGATCCAGTCGCCGGCGGAGGACCCGCACGACCGTTCAAGACGCGCCGTCGTCCGCCGCTCCATCCTCGCGCCCATGAGACCAGACACCAGACCCGACACCAAGATCGCCATCGTCGTGCGCGACGACCTCGCGCAGTGGCAGAAGCTGAACGTCGCCTGCTTCCTCGCGGGCGGCCTGGTCGGAGCCTACCCGGAGCTGGCGGGCGAACGCTACGCCGACGCCGACGGACGCTCCTACGGCCCACTGGTGCGGCAGCCGATCCTCGTCTTCGCCGCGTCGGCCGAAGGGATGGCGGCGACCTTCCGGCGGGCACTGCAGCGCGGGCTGGTCCCGGCGATCTACACGCGCCAGCTCTTCGCCACCGGCAACGACGTCGACAACCGCGCCGCCGTCGCCGCGGTACCGACCGAGGCGCTCGACCTCGTCGGCCTCGGCCTGCACGCCGACCGCCGGGACGTGGACAAGGCGACCCGGGGGCTGGCACTGCATCCGTGAGGGGGCCAGGCCGCCCGGTCGGCGCCCCTCCCTCTCCGCCCGAAGGGCAGGAGAGGAGGTGATCGGGCTCGCCGCCCTCCCGGTTGTCCAAGACCGGCCGGACGACTACTGTCGCCGTCCCGATCAACAACGACGATGCCCTCCGTGGGCGGCGGACCCTTGCGCACGCATCCCCATCCACCGGCGCCGCGATGACCGCCACCGACACCGTCGCCGCGCGCGAGGCCGCCGCCGGCATCGAATCCGGCTATGCGTGGCTGCGCCTGCTGGCGGCACTGGCGCTGGCGTCGGTCGGCGGCGTCGGCATCTGGTCGATGGTCGTCGTGCTGCCCGCGGTGCAGGCGGAGTTCGGCGTGGCGCGCGCCGCCGCCTCGGTGCCCTATACCGCGACCATGCTGGGCTTCGCGGCGGGCGGCGTGCTGATGGGCCGCCTCGCCGACCGCTTCGGCGTCGTCGTGCCGGTGCTGCTGGGCGGCGTCGCGCTGTGCCTGGGCTATGTCGGCGCGGCGTTCTCGACCAGCCTGTGGCAGTTCACGCTGGCCCAGGGCCTGCTGATCGGCATGCTCGGCAGCTCGTCCACCTTCGGGCCGCTGGTCGCCGACGTCTCCCACTGGTTCACCCGGCGGCGCGGGCTGGCGGTCGGCATCTGCGCCAGCGGCAACTACGTCGCCGGCACGATCTGGCCGCCGATCATCCAGCATCTCGTCGACACCGCCGGCTGGCGCCACGCCTATCTCGTGGTCGGCATCACCTGCGTCGTCCTGGTGGTACCGCTGACCGCCGCCCTGCGCCGGCCCTCGCCGCGCTTCCACGGCGCCGCCGCGACGGCGGGCGGCACCGCCGGGCGCCTGCCGATCTCGCCCGCCGCCCTGCAGGCGCTGCTGGTGGTCGCCGGGCTGGCCTGCTGCATGGCCATGGCGATGCCGCAGGTGCACATCGTCGCCTATTGCGGCGACCTCGGCTACGGCGTGGCGCGCGGGGCGGAGATGCTGGCGCTGATGCTGGGCTTCGGCGTGGTCAGCCGGCTGGCGTCGGGCTGGATCTCCGACCGCATCGGCGGCGTGCGCACGCTGCTGCTGGGCTCGGCCCTGCAGTGCCTGACGCTGCTGCTCTACCTGCCGTTCGACGGCCTCGCCTCGCTCTACCTCGTCTCGGCGCTGTTCGGCCTGTCGCAGGGCGGGATCGTGCCGAGCTATGCCATCATCGTGCGCGAGTACATGCCGGCGCGCGAGGCCGGCACGCGGGTCGGCCTGGTGCTGATGTCGACCATCGTCGGCATGGCGATCGGCGGCTGGATGTCCGGAGCGATCTTCGACCTGACGGGTTCCTACCGCGCCGCCTTCCTCAACGGCGTCGTCTGGAACCTGGTCAACATGGCGATCGCCTTCTGGTTGCTCGGCCGGCGGCCGCGGCGCCTCGCCCACGCCTGAGATGCGAGACCAGGGAGGGCACAGCATGCGACGGCGAGATCTGCTGAAGAGCGCGCTGACGATGCCGCTGCTGGCGGTCCCGGGAGGGCCGGCGGCGGCCCAGGCCCAATGGCCGACGCGCGCCGTGACGGTGATCGTTCCCTTCCCGCCGGGCGGGCAGGCCGACCTCGCGGCGCGGCCGGTGGCGGCGGCGCTGGAGAAGGCGCTGGGCCGGCCGGTCGTGGTCGAGAACCGTGCCGGCGGCGGCGGCGGGTCGGTCGGCAACGCGGCCGCGGCACGCGCCGCTCCCGACGGCTACACGCTGCTGGTCACCCTCTCGTCGCTGGCGGTGCTGCCGGAGGCCGACCGGCTGTTCGGCCGCCAGCCCGCCTACGAGGTCGCCCAGCTCGCCCCGGTCGCGCGTATCCTGGCCGACCCCACCCTGCTCGCCGTCCCGGCGGCGGCGCCGTGGAAGAGCGTCGCCGACCTCCTCGCCGACGCGCGTGCCCGGCCCGGCGTCATCCCCTACGGATCGTCGGGCCCGTACGGGACGCTGCACGTCGCCATGGAGATGCTGGCGGCGTCGGCCGGCATCAGGCTGCTGCACGTGCCCTTCCGCGGCGCCGGCCCGGCGCTGGTGGCGCTGCTGGCCGGCGAGGTGCAGGCGCTGGCGTCGGCGCCCGGCGTCCTCAAGCCGCATGTCGACGAGGGTCGGCTGCGCGTGCTGGCGAGCTGGAGCGACCGGCGCATCGCCGCCTTCCCCGACGTGCCGACCTTCCGCGAGCTCGGCCATCCCGACGTCGAGTTCTACATCTGGGCCGGGCTGTTCGCCCCGGCCGGCGTCCCCGAGCCGATCGTCGCCCGACTGCGCCGGGCGATGGCCGCGGCGATGACGAGCCCCGAGGTCATCCGGGCGTTCGAAGCGGCCGGCAGCCCGCCCGCCCATCTCGACGCGCCGGAGTTCGCCGCCTTCGTCGCCGCCGACAGCGCCCGGCTGATCGCCGCGGTGCGCCGCATCGGCAAGGTGGAGTAGACGTGGCGACGGAGACACCCACGACCGATCCGCGGCGGCACGCTCCGGCGACGCTGCGCAACCGCGCCCCGATCCTGGCCGTGCTGCGCCCCGTGCTGCCGCAGACCGGCCTGCTCCTGGAGGTGGCGAGCGGCAGCGGCGAGCATGCCGCCTACATGGCGCCGCTGCTGCCCGGGACGCTGGAGTGGCAGCCGACCGAGGCCGATGCCGCGGCGCTGCCCGGCATCGACGCCCATGCGCGCGACGCCGGGTCCGGCCGCATCCGCCCCGCCCTGGTGCTCGACGTGACCCGGGCGGAATGGCCGGTCGGGCGGGCCGACGCCGTGCTCTGCTGCAACATGATCCACATCGCGCCGTGGCGGGCGACGGAGGGCCTCCTCGCCGGTGCGGCGCGCATCCTCGGGACGGGTGCGCCGCTGATCCTCTACGGTCCCTTCCGGCGCGCCGGGGCGCACACCGCGCCGTCCAACGAGGCGTTCGACCGGAGCCTCAGGACCCAGGACCCGCGCTGGGGCGTGCGCTGCCTCGATACCGAGGTGCTGCCGGCGGCGCGGCGGATGGGCTTCCAGCTCGACGATCTCGCGGCGATGCCGGCGAACAACCTGACGGTCGTGCTCCGCCGCGGCTGACGCCGGGCGCGCGGCTTCTCGCCGGCGCGGCCACGGTCTATGATGCGCCGGTGCCGTCCCCGCGGATCCGGTCGGCGGCGCGCCAACGGCGAGGGAGCACCACCGTGCCGACGAAAACCTTCGATCTCACCGAGGTGCGCCGCAGGATCGGGACGGCCGAGCTGGTCGGGTTCAGCCGCGACGCGCCGGATGCCGACCGGGACGGCGTCATCCGGGTCGGGGCCGTGAAGCAGGGCGCCGGCAAGCTCGGCCTCAACAAGCAAGGGGTCGGCAAGCAGGGCCGCCGGCGCCTCTGAGGCTCACGGCCGCGGTGCGACGCCGGGGTCTTTGCCGCCCAGCGCCCGGCGATAACCCGCGCGCTGCGGCCCGAGCTCGACCGGAATCGCGCCGCCGGGTGGTGCGTCGATGGCGTGCAGATGGTCGGCGAGGCGGCGGCGGGCGCGCAGCAGGGTCTCGTCGCGGATCGGCGAGGTCTGCGGCGACAGCGCCCGGATGTGCGGATTGGTATTGATCTCGTAGACCACCTCGCGCCCCGCGACGGTGGCGTGGTCCGCCCGCCCCCACTCGATGCCGGCGACCTCGAAGGCCGGCCGCACCGCTTCCGCATAGACGTTGCCGGTGACCGCCTCCTGCTCGTGCCGGAACAGCGGGTCGGTGGCGAGGCCGATCGTGCCGTACTTGACCAGCCAGCGGTTCTCGATCACCGCATGGTCGACCGAGTAGGCATCGGCCGTGCGGAACGTGCCGAACTTGCGCCAGATGCCGGGCGCGATCGGCTCGGCCGCGAACTCCATGACCAGCAGGCCGCGCGGCGAGATGCCGCTCCGGCGCAGCCGGGCGAGCGCCGCGTCGAGTTCGCCCTGGTCGCGGAGCAGGGCGGTGCGCGCCGTCGCGTGGTCGCCCTCGTTGCGCAGGAACACCGGGAAGCGGCGCGGCTGCGGCGCCTCGTCGGCGCGATAGGCGTCGAACGGATTGATGCCGCGACGATGCAGCGTGCGCAGCAGCTCGAAGCGGGCCATGACGCGTGCCGGATCGTTGAGGCAGCGCACGCCCTGCGCCGCCAGCCCGCGATACAGCTCCGCCGCGATCGCCAGCTCCCAGGGCTGCAGGCGCTCGATGTCGGCGAAAATGTACGTCGCAGTCGGGAGCGTGACCGCGCGGAAGAGCGATTCGTAGTCGACCACCGCGCAGCGCGGCAGCGCCGCGCCGAACGTCCCGTCGACGAGGCAGCCTACGGCGTAGCGGTGGGCGGCAGTGGTGACGAAGAGGATCATCGGCCCCGCGATCGCTCCCGCGCATGGCGGCGCTCGCGCTTTACCTTGCTCACCGGCGCCCCTAGCTTGAGTCCCGCGCGCGGCCGCGGTTCGCATCGGCCGCGATCGCGAAGCATTCGGGAGAAGGAGTCTGCCATGGCCGACAATCGACCCGATCTCTCCGCCGTTCGCAAGGCGATCCAGGGCGCCAACCTCGCCGGCTTCGTGCCGGTCGACCCGGGGCCCGAGGGTACCGGAGCGCAACGGTCGACCCTGGCCAAGGCGGGGGCCCCCAAGCCCGGACGCGTGCGCGGCGATTCCCCCTGATGCGGCGGGCCCTCGGCCGCCCCGCGCCGCGCGCCGGGCCGTGACCCCCGCGGCCGTCGACGGCGACCTCCTCGCCTTCCGGCCGAATGCGGCACGGGCCGCTGCTCTCGATCGCCTCGTGCGCGGCGCCTTCGCCGACAGCATGGCGAC
>JADZBA010000127.1 GCA_020852355.1 Alphaproteobacteria bacterium | reverse complement strand
CGGCTCCGCGGCGAGGGACACGATCTTCATAGCTACCGACGATGGCGTCGACGTGGTCTTCGGCTTCGATCCCGCCAGCGACGTCCTCGACCTCGAGTGGAACATCAATTCCACCGACATCAACAGCCCCGCCGCGGCGCTGGCCGCGACCTTCGAGTTCGGATGGGCGCTGGTGGATCTCGGCGACGGCAATCTCGTCGTCCTCGAAGGCCTCAAGAAGGACCAGATCACCGCCGCCAACTTCACGTTCCACGATCCCTCCCTCGTTCCGCTCGGCCTCGCGGACGACGGGATGCTGTTCTGATCCCTGCTCGTGGATCCGTCGGACGAAGGATGATGGCGCCGCCCCGGAATGCCTCGCCGCTCCATTGCCGGACTCCGCTACCATCACCGCCGTGACGTCATCTGATCCGCCAGAGTCCGATCCCGGCGCGCGCGCAGCGCCGCTGGATTCCCTGATGCCCGCCGACATCGCCCGCAAGGCCGAGCGGCTCGGTGTCGCCAAGGCCGGCATGGACCCGGTCCGGCTGTTCGCCCTGGCGGTGCTGGCCGGTGCCTTCATCGGGCTCGGCGCGATGGCGGCGAGCATCGCATGGACCGGCACCGCGGGCGCGCTGCCCTTCGGCGTCGCGCGCGTGCTGGGCGGGCTCGTGTTCTCGCTGGGCCTGATCCTGGTCGTCGTCGGCGGGGCCGAGCTCTTCACCGGCAACAATCTCATGGTCATGGCGCTGGCCGGCCGGCGGATCACGGCGCTGGCCCTGCTGCGCGCCTGGGCCATCGTCTTCGCCGGCAATCTGGTCGGGGCGGTGGGCACCGCCCTGCTCGTCTTTCTCGGCGGCGACCACTTCCTCGCCGACGGCGCCGTCGGCATGACGGCCCTCGCCATCGGCGAAGCGAAGTCGGCCCTGCCCTTCGGGCGCGCGTTCTTCCTCGGCGTGCTGTGCAACGTCCTCGTCTGCCTCGCCGTGTGGATGTGCTACGGCGCGCGCACCACCACCGACAAGATCCTCGCCATCCTGTTTCCCGTCGCCGCCTTCGTGGCCGCCGGCTTCGAGCACTCGGTGGCGAACATGTACTTCATGCCCAAGGCGCTCATGATCCTGTGGTGGGCACCGGCCGAGTTCTGGAGCGCGGCCGGTGCGACCGCCGCCGACTTCCCGGCGCTCGGCATCCGCGGCGTCGTCGCCAACCTCGTCCCCGTCACGCTCGGCAATGTCGTCGGCGGCGGCGTCTTCGTCGGTCTGGTCTACTGGTTCATCTACCTGCGCCGCGATCCCGGCTGAGCCCTGCGGCGCGCCGCGTCGGCGCGGGGGCGCCGATGTTTGCGCAAACATTCGCCCTTGCGCGGTCGCCGTTCGTTCCTATGCTCGGTCCTTCCGGAGCTGCGGACGAGCGCGCGGCGGAGCGAATCGCCGCCGGCCGCATGGAGGGAGGAAGATGAGCATCCTGCGCAATCTCTTCGTCGCCACCCTGGCGCTCTGCGCCGCCGCGCCGCCGCTGCCGGCCGCCGAGCCACTGGTCATTGGCCTGCCGCTGTCGCAGACCGGCAACCTCGCCGATTCCGCCGAGCATGTCCGCAAGGGGCTGACGCTGTGGCTGGAGCAGGTCAACGTCGCGGGCGGCATCCTCGGCCGGCCGGTCGAGCTCAAGACCTACGACGACAAGAGCGATCCGGGCACGGCGGTGCGCCTGACCGAGCGCCTGATCACCAGCGACAAGGTGGACCTGCTGATCTCGCCCTTCGGCTCCAGCGCGACGATCGCCGCGAGCGCGGTCAACGAGAAGCACCGGCGGGTCGCGATGAACGTTTCCGGCGCCTCGCAGCAGATCCACCAGCGCGGATTCAGGTACATCGTCCAGGTGGTGGCGCCCTCGAACGAGTACGTCGCCGGGATCTTCCCGGTCGCCGCGCGCGCCGGCCACAAGACCATCGCCTACATCGCACGCGACTACACCGGCGCGCGCGACGTGGAGGCGGCCGTGCGGGCGCTGGCGGCGCAGCACGGCATGACCATCGTGATGCTCGAGTACTTCCCCGCGGGAACGACGGATTTCTCGTCGCACATCACCCGGGCGCGCGACCTGAAGCCGGACGTCTGGATCTCGATCGGCTATCCGAACGAGGCCATCGAGATGATCCGCCAGATGCGGGCCGGCAACTACGCCCCCAAGATGTTCGTCAGCAACGGCGTGTCGCAGGAGGATTTCATCACCGCGACGGGCAGGGACGGCGACTACGCCTTCGGCATCTCGCTCTACGAGCCGGGGCAGAAGACCAAGGGCAACGAGGCATTCGTCCGCGACTTCCGGGCGCGGTGGGGCTACGAGCCGGGCTACTACGCGGCGATGGGCTGGGCGGCCGCCGCGGTCCTGCGCGAGGCCGTCGAGAAGGCGGGCACCATCGACCAGGAGAAGATCCGCGGGAGCCTGCTCGAACTGCGGACCGAGACGCCCTTCGGCCCCTTCGCGGTGGACGCCACCGGCGCGCAGGTCGCCAAGAAGGCGATGATCATCCAGGTGCGCAACGGCCGGCGCGAGATCGTCTGGCCGTTCGAGCTGCAGACCATGGCCCCGGTCCTGCCGATGCCGACCTGGGCCGAGCGCTGATGCGCACCGGCCAGGGCGCCTGCTGACGCCGTCGGCGGCAGGACGTGGCACCCAGCACCGGCCGCGCCGGGCAGAATTCGGCGGAGGGACGCCCGGGCGGGCGCGCCCGCATGGAGGACGTGGCCCGCATCGCCGGCGTCTCCCAGATGACGGTCTCGCGCGCGCTCCGCAGTCCCGAAACCGTATCCGCCGCGACGCGCCGACGCGTCGCCGAGGCCATCGCGGCGGTCGGCTACCTGCACAACCGGATCGCCGGAGGGCTGGCCGCCGACCGCACCAGCATCGTCGGGCTGGTGGCGACCACGCTGAAGAACCCGTTGCTCGCCTCCGTCGTCCAGGGCGTGTGCGACGCCATCGCCCACACCGGCTACCAGCTCATGCTCGGCATGGCGGAATCGATCGAGGACGAGGAGCAGGTGATCCGCGACTTCCTGTCCTACCGGCCCGCCGCGATCCTGCTGCACCGGACGATGCATACCAAGGTGGCGCGCACCCTCCTCAAGGCGTCGGGCATCCCGGTCGTCGAGATCGGCAACCTCGTCGCGCGGCCGATCGACCTGGTAGTCAGCTTCTCCAATTTCGATGCCGCCGAGCGGATGACCCGCTACCTCGCGACCAAGTACGGGCAGGTCGGCTATGTCGGGATGCGCTCGGAAGGCGACGAGCGCTTCAAGGCGCGGCGGCGGGGCTATCTCGCGGCCCTGCGCGAGGCCGGCATCGCGGCCGAGCCTGAGCGGATGCTGGAGCTCCCCTCGGCCGGACCCGGCGGTGGCGGCGATGCGCTGGTGACGCTGCTGGCGGCCCGACCCGATACCCGCGCCGTGTTCTTCGCCGGCGGCGCCTTCGCCAGCGACGCCCTGGCGGAGTGCCGGCGACGCGGCTGGGCGGTGCCTGGGCGCTTGGCGATCGCCGGCTTCGACGACTACGAATCGGTGTTCCCGTCGATGGCCGCGATCACCGCGGTCCGCGTCCCCCGCTACGAGATCGGACGCCGCGCGACCGAGGTGGCCCTGGCGCGCCTGCGCGGCGAGGCGGGCATCCCCAGACGTACGGAATTCACCTTCGAGATCATCCCCCGGGAGACCGCCTGACGCATCCGAGTCAATGGGCGGCGGCGCCCGCCGCCGACGCGGCCAGCACCATGCCCCGGCTGCCGTAGACGGCGGCGTTGCTCTGGAGGGGAACGTCCAGCATCGCCGCGACATCCTTCGCGGCCGCGATCGCGCCGTCGGTCGCCACGCCCGTGGCGATGCCGGATTCGTTCAGCATCTGCACGATGTCCTCCGTCGGCAGGTTGCCGACCGCCCTGGTCGCCATGCCGCCGCCGAGGCCGCAGATCGATCCCTCGAGCATCGTGACGCCGGCGTCGAGCGCGGCAAGGATGTTCGCCGTCGCCATGCCGGACATGTTGTGGACATGGTAGCCGAGGGCGACACCGGGAAAGGCATTGGCCGCGCGCGCGAACAGCCGGCCCACCCGGCGCGGATCCTCCATGCCCATGCTGCCGGCGAGCGTGAAGGCGCGGACGCCCGCCTCGTGCAGCCGGCGCATGATCGCCAACACCGTCTCCTCCGCGATCACGCCCTCGTACGGGCACCACATCGCCATGCCGATGCCCATGACGAAGCCGAGACCTGCGCCGTCCGCGACCTGAAAGGCCCCGATCGCCTGCTCGACGGCGGCGTCCATCGTCATGTTCTGGTTCTTGCGGGTGTAGGTGGCGCTGGCGGTGATCAGCCCCGCCAGCTCGTCGACGCCGGTGCCGACCGCCCGCTCCGCGCCCCGCCGGTTCGGCACCAGGCCGCGATAGACGGCGCCCGGCCGCTTCCTCACCCGCGCCATCACCTCTTCCGCGTCGCGCAGGTTCGGGATGAATTTCGGGCTGGCGAAGCTGACCGCCTCGATCACCGGGAAGCCGGCGTCGGAGAGCCGGTCGATCATGCGCACCTTGACCGCCGTGTCGACCCAGCGCGGAAAGCTCTGCAGCCCGTCGCGCGGCCCGACCTCGACCACGGTGGCGGCCGCGGGCCAGGCGATCATGCCGCGTCTCCCGCGCCGTCGGTCGGGATGCCGGCGGCGGCCAGCTCCGCGGGGTCGAAGCCCAGCTCGTCGACCAGCACCCGGCGGTTGTCCTGGCCGAGCCGCGGGCCGGTCGTGCGGATGTGCGCCGGCGTTCGCGAGAAGCGGCCGACCACGTTCTGCATGCGCATCGGCCGCCCCAGCTCCTCGTCGTGCACGCTGGCGATGTTGCCGCGCGCCTGGATATGCGGGTCGGCGAAGATGTCGGCGATGCTGTTCACGGGCGCGACGACGCCCTCGCGGCTTTCGAGCCGCCGGATGAGATCCGCGCGGTCGAGCATGCCGATCGCCCCCTGGATCGCCTCGTCGAGGGCATCGACGTTCTGGATGCGCTCGCGGTTGGTGGTGAAGCGCGGGTCGGCCAGCAGCCCGGGGATTTCCAGCGCCTCGCACAGCCGCGCGAAGGTCTGGTCGGAGGCCGCCGACAACGAGACGAAGCGCCCGTCGCGCGTGCGGTAGGTGTTGCGCGGTGCGACCCACGGGACCCGGCTGCCGTCGCGCTCCTGCACGCGCCCGAGCTGGTCGTAGTCGACGACCAGTGGCCCCAGCATGTTGAACATCGTCTCGTAGAGCGCGAACTCGACGACCTGGCCGCGGCCGCCGTTGCGCCGGCGCTCGTGGAGCGCGGCCATCGCCAGAAAGGCGCCCATGACGCCCGACGAGGTGTCCGCCAGGCCGAAGCTCGGCAGCAGCGGCGACCGGTCGGGAAAGCCGGAGATGTAGGCGGCGCCGGCATAGCCCTCCAGCGCCGTGCCGAAGCCCGGCTTCTGCGCGTAGGGACCCGTCTGGCCGTAGCCGGTGACGCGCACCAGGACGACCCCGGGATTGATGCCGGCGAGCACGTCGTAGCCGAGGCCCCACTTCTCCATCGTCCCGGGGCGATAGTTCTCGACCACGACGTCGGCATCGCGCACCAGGCGCTTGACGATCTCCACGCCGAGCGGAGTATGCAGGTCGGCGGTCACCGAGCGCTTGTTGCGGTTGACCACCTTGTAGTAGAGGCCGACGCCGTCGACGCTGTGCCCCCAGTTGCGGAACTCGTCGCCGCGGCCGGGCCGTTCCACCTTGGTCACCACGGCGCCGAGATCGCCGAGATACATCGAGATGCTGGGCGCGGCCAGGAAGTTGGACATGTCCACGACCCGGATGCCGTCCAGCGGCATGCCGCGCCCGTCCGACCCGCCCTCGCCATCGGCCGCCGCATCGTCCCGGGTCGGGCCGCCGTCATGCACAGCCATCCGCGCCGCTCCGTCTTCCACCGGTTTCGCGGATCACAGCACGGCCCGCAGCCGCTCCGCAAGGCCGCGATGTTTGCGCAAACATCGCGGGGCGCGCGGACGCGCTAGGTCGTTCCCAGATAGAAGGCCGCCATCTCGATGACGGATCCGGCCATGACGAGCCTCTGGGCGCGGCCGGGGTCGCGCGTCGCCATGGCGATGCCCAGCACGGCACCGCCGAGGAGGACGCCCGGGAGATAGCGGTCGTTGACGATCCCGGCGAGGAGGGGGACGAACGCCACGGCGACCGCCAGCACCAGCGCGGCGTCGGCGATCCGGCGGCTCCGCCGGGCGCCGATCACGATCGGCAGCGTGCGCGCGCCGGCGGCCCGGTCGCCCGCGATGTCCTCGACGTCCTTGACGATCTCGCGCGCCACCGTCGCCAGCACGGCGCAGGCGGCGAGCGCGGTCATCGCGAGGGTGACGCGCTCGGGACGCACGGCGCCATAGAGCACGGCCGAGCCCACGAGGCCGCCGACGATGACGCTCTTGGCCGCCCCGAGACGCTTGGAGAAGCGGGCATAGGCCGCCAGCAGGCCACAGTTGACGAGGCAGATCGCCAGGCACCAAGGCGACAGCAGCGCCGCGCCGAGGATGGCCAGGAGAAGCGATGCCACGGCGGTCACGGTGGCCGGGATAACGCCGATCGCGCCCGACGGGATCGGCCGGTCGGCACGGTTGACGGCATCGATCTCGCGGTCGTGGACATCGTTCAGCGCGTTGCCGCCGGCGGTCGCGAGGGCCACGGTCACGGCGACCAGCACCAGCGTGACGGGCTCCGTCGGCGACGCGGCGAGACGGGCACCGAGCAGCGCCAGGGCGGCGGCGGTGGCGGCGGCATGGATCCGCACCAGGCGCAGGAGGGCGAGCATCGACGCGCCCACCGCCGCAGCCGTCAGCGGAACAGCAGGTTGAGGTAGAAGGCGGGGCTGGTCAGCGCCTTGCGCGGCAGCTCGTTGGCGATCATGGCGCAGATCATGTCCCGCACCTGGTGGCTGCGCGCGGCCCGGCCGATGGTGAACTCCAGCAGGGGGCGGAACCGGGCGATCTTCTGCAGCCGCGTGCTGACCGCCAGCTCGTCGCCGATCTCGCCCCACAGCGCGTCGTCGTAGCGGGCGAGGCTCGCGGCGCCAGTGTCGCCCTCCTCCAGGGCGCGGGCCGCGACGGCGACGGCCCGGCGGCCGGCGAACATGGCGTTGCCGATGCCCTCGCCGGTGAACGGATCGATCAGGCCGGCGGCATCGCCAAGCAGCATGAACCCGTCGCCCGAGCATCGCCGGCGGCGGCTGCCGAACGGCAATTGCCAGCCGACGGTCCGGCCGACCCGCCGGGCCTGGG
>JADZBA010000126.1 GCA_020852355.1 Alphaproteobacteria bacterium | reverse complement strand
CGTCGGCGTGCAGATCCTCGATGCGGGCGATGCGCATGGGGCGTTCCTCCGGTGGCGGCGGGCCGTTCGGCCTCGGACGGTTACGACGGTAACGCGATTCCCGGCGGCCGACATCGTCCGGTAACCCGCACACCCGACCTCCTGGTCGTCAGGGCCGCATGCGCGCGGCCCCAGGAGGGACCAGACCCATGAGCAAGATCATCGCCTCCTCTCGCCGCCCGACGCTCGGCGGTGCGGCATCGCCTGCGCCCTCTCCGCCCTGAAGGGCGGAGGGGGATCGCTCCACCGGTCGGCGCGACCTCCCCCCTTCGACAGGCTCAGGGTGAGGCAACACTCCTCGGTTCGAGGGCGGCCGGCCGCCCTCAGCCGGCCAGCAGGCTCTTCGCCAGCATCGCGTGGATGCCCTTGTTGCCGTCGACCGTCTGGGTCACTCGCAGGTCGACGGCGAGGCTGCACAGCATGTAGGCCTCCTCCTTCGACAGGTTGGTGCGCTCGACGATGAGGCCGATCATCTCGCGCAGCGCCTGGCGGGCGGCGTCGTCGAGGTCCTCGTCGAGGCCGAGGGTGATGAGGTGGGTCGGCGTCTCGGCGCGGGGGAAGCGGAACCTCAGGTCCTTGCGCACGGTCAGGCGGAAGGTGCCGGTCAGCGCGGTCTCCAGCGCCGTCAGGCAGACCTCGCCGTCGCCCTGCACGCCGTGGCCGTCGCCGGTGGAGAAGTTGGCGCCCTCGACCCATACCGGCAGGTAGAGCGTGGCGCCGGCCGTCATCTCCTTGAGGTCGATGTTGCCGCCATGGTCGCGCGGCACGATGGTGTCGATGCGGCCCCAGCGCTGCGGCGGCGCCACGCCCATGACGCCGAAGAACGGCCTGAGCGGCAGGTTCATGCCCCAGGGCAGGCGCACCATCCGCGCCTCGCGGTCGATGCGGAAATGGGCGAGCCGGCGCTCCGGGAAGTCGGCGGGCAGCGTGCCGCGCAGCGGCTGGATCGCCATCCAGCCCCAGTCCTGGCGCGGCTCCACCGCCTCGATCGCGATCTCCAGCACGTCGCCCGGCGCGGCACCCTCCACCCGGATCGGGCCGGTCAGGATGTGGCCGGGGCCGCGCGGCACGCGGGCATGCACCTGGCGCAGTTCCGGCAGCACCTCGAAGGGCGCCGCGGGCATCACCTCCGGGCTGCCGGAGATGGTCTCGACGGTGACGGTGTCGCCCGAGGCGACCGTCAGCACCGGCGGCAGGGCCGCGTCGAAGACGCCCCAGTGGCAGGTCTCCGGTCCGGCTTTCAGATGGTGATGGGTCATCTCGCGGCTCCACGGCGCAGGGTGGACAGGCTGACGAGGGCGGCCCCGGCGATGACGAGGCCGGCACCCAGCACCAGCGTGCCCGTCACCGGCTCGCCCAGCACCAGGGTCGAGGAGAGGATGCCGACCGCCGGCACCGCGAGGAAGCCGAGCGACGTCACGATGGTCGGCAGCGCGCGCGACACGGTGTTGGCGCCCCAGGTGGCCGCCGGGCCGACGACCAGCGCGATGTAGGCGAGCGGCACCAGGGAGGTCGCCGACAGGCCGACCCTTCCGTCCGGCTCGATGATCGCGGCGACGACGCAGAGCAGCACCGCCGCCCAGGCCATCTGCCAGGGCACCACCTGCAGGGGCGAGAGGCGCCAGCGGTGGATGCGGGCGTGGAAGATCGCCCCCGACCAGGTGAGGGCGGCCCCCAGCAGGCAGGCGTTGCCCAGCAGCACCCGCCCGTCCGACCAGTCCAGCGCCGCGGGATTGAACAGCACGGCGATCCCGGCCACGCCCGCGAGCAGCCCCGCGACGCGCCAGCGGTCGAGCCGCTCGCCGAGGAAGACGGTGCCGAGCGGGATCAGCCAGAAGCTGGTGGTGTAGGCGAGCACCACGGCGCGGCTCGCCGGCACGAATCCGAGGCCGAGATTGGCCAGCGTGAAGAAGCCGGCGAGCTGTCCCGTGCCGACCGACAGGATGACCGGCCAGTCGGCCCGCGTCGGCCACGCCGCCTTGCCGAGCGCCGCCACCAGCGCGAACGAGCCGGCGGCGCTGAGGGCCGCGCGGGCGGCCGCGTACCACACCGGCGTCGCGTCGGCGAGGCCGCCCTTCATCGCCGGCCAGGCGGTGCCGAACAGCAGGATGGACATGCCGAGCAGCGCCACCGCCTCCGCGTTGCCGACGGCGCCCGACGCTGCCTTGGGTGTGGTCGACCGGGATGGCGGCAAGGCGGCCCCTGGGCGGAGGTGATCCCCCTCCCCGCCCCCGTCCTTCCGGGCGGCGGGGCGGAGAGGGTCGCGTCGGGGCCTCAGTAGCCGAGCGCCATCCCGTCCTTGCGCTTCTCGGTGCCGCCGATCAGCACGCCGCGGTCATGGTCGATCCAGATCGCCTGGGCGCCGCCGGTCGGCACCTCGAAGCGGCCGACGACGTGGCCGCGGGCGCGCAGGTCGTCCGCCACCGCCTCGGCGATCGGCGTCTCCAGCTTCAGCTCGCCGTCATAGGCGAAGCTGCGCGGCCGCTCGATCGCCTCCTGCGGGTCGTCGCCGCGGTCGAGGATGTTCGAGACGAGGTTGGTGTGGCCGACCGACTGGTAGTGGCCGCCCATCACGCCGAACGGCATCACCGCCCTGCCGTCCTTCATCAGCATGCCCGGGATGATGGTGTGGAACGGCCGCTTGCCGCCCGCGATGCAGTTGGGATGCTCGGGATCGATGCGGAAGCCGCAGCCGCGGTTCTGCAGGATGACGCCCGACTTGGGCGCGGTGATGCCGCTGCCGAAGCCGGCGAACAGCGAGTTGATGAAGGAGACGGCGTTGCGGTCCTTGTCGACGACGCAGAGGTAGGTTGTGTCCTTGTGCTCGGTGCCGTTGTAGAAGACGCCCGGCTGCGCCTTGTCCATGCGGATGCGGCCGCGGATCGATGCCGCCTCCTGGGTCGACAGCAGGCGCTCGACCGGCACGCCCGCGAAGCGCTGGTCGGCGAAGTATTCGTCGCGGCGCCAGTAGGCGGCCTTCGCCGTCTCGGCCAGCAGGTGGATGCGGTCGGCCTCGCTCAGCCCGGGGTCGGCCATGTCGTAGCCGGCCAGCACGTTCAGCATGATGAGCGCGGTCAGCCCCTGCCCGTTCGGCGGGATCTCGCAGACGTCGTAGCCGCGATAGCGGGTGGCGAGCGGCGTCACGTACTCGCAGCGCTGGGCGGCGAAGTCGTCGAGCGTGTGCAGCCCGCCCAGCTTGCGCAGCTTGGCGACGATGTCCTCGGCGACCGGGCCCTCGTAGAAGCCGGCGCGCCCGTACCTGGCGATCCGCCGCAGGGTGGCGGCGAGCCTGGGATGGCGGTGCTTCTCGCCGACGCCGGGCGCCTTGCCGCCGGGCAGGTAGATCCTGGCCGTGTCGCGGTCGCTCGCCAGCTTCTCGGTGCCGGCCGCCCAGTCGTGCGCCACGCGCGGCGTCAGGATGTAGCCCTCCTGGGCCGCCCGGATGGCCGGGGCCAGCAGCTTCGCGAGCGGCATGGTGCCGTGGTCCTCGACCAGCCGGCACCAGGCGTCGACCGCGCCGGGGATGGTGACCGCGTGCGGCGTGCGCACCTCGATCTTGTCGATGCCCTGGGCCTTGTACCAGTCGACCGTCGCCGCCGCGGGCGCCCGGCCCGACCCGTTGAGGCCGATCGGCGCCCCCGCCTTGGGGCAGTAGATGACGAAGCAGTCGCCGCCGATGCCGGTCGACTGCGGCTCGATCACCGAGAGCATGGCGATGGACGCCACCGCCGCGTCGATCGCGTTGCCGCCCTTGCGCAGCACGTCGAGCCCGGCCAGCGTCGCCCTGGGATGGGCGGTCGCGACCATCCCGCCCTCGGCATAGGAGGCGGAGCGGCCGACATTGAAGT
>JADZBA010000125.1 GCA_020852355.1 Alphaproteobacteria bacterium | reverse complement strand
ACGGTAGGCGCCGCTCCGGCCGTGCGCAAGGCCGCCGGCCGGCCGCTCGTCAGCCGGCTGGACGCGGCCGCACCAGGACGACGGCGGCGCCGGCGAGCTGCATGGCGATGCAGACGACCAGCGCCCAAGAATAGCTGCCCGTCGTCTCGCGGATGATGCCGAGCAGGCCCGGCCCAAAGGCGAAGGTGACCTGGTTCACCGCGACCACGAGGGCGACCGTGCGCGCGAAGTGGGCCTTGGGGAACTCCTGCTGCACGATGAGCGCCGGGAAGGTGATGAGGTTGCCGACGCCGAGGCCGAACAGGACACAGCCCGCATGGAGCATCGCCGGCGAGCCGGCCTGCAGAAGCATGAGCATGCCGGCGATCTGCACCGCGAAGTTCGCCGCCGCACCGGTCCGCCGGTCGATGCGGTCGATGAAGAAGCCGGTGCCGACGCGCCCGACGACGGCGGCGGCCGTGGTCAGGCTGACGGCCCAGCCCGCCCCGGCGACACCGATGCGCGGGGCGAGGAAGGCGACCTGATGGGTGAGGAACCCGACCTGGGCGACGAGGCCGAGCGCGAACGGAATCGAGATGGTGAGGAAGCTGCAGCTGCGGACGATCGTCGCCGCCCGCCACGGCCCCGCCGGCGCACCGTCGGCCGCCGTACCTGGGCGCGGCCGGTCGTGCTCGCCCGCCCGGCGCGGCCGCAGCACGGCCACGACCAGCGGCAGCAGCAGCACGAGCATGCCGACCGCAACGATGCGGACGGCCGCGGCGAAGCCGACGCGATCGATCAGGCCGACCAGCAGCGGCGCCAGCACGATGCCGCCGCAGCTCGCCCCGTTGAGGGCGAGGCTGACGGCGAGCCCGCGGCGCGCGTCGAACCACGGCGCGATGATGGTGTTGACGGCCGCGCCGCTCATCGAGGCCCAGCCGAGGGCCATCGCGACGAAGGCGAGGTGCACCTGCCAAGGCGCCGTCGGCAGCGAGAGGGCGGCGACCCCTGCCGCCATGGCGAGGCTGCCACCGACCACCACCGGCCGCGGGCCGAAGCGCTCGAAGGCCGCCGTCACGACCATGACCAGGGCGGCACCGACCACGAAGTAGACGGTGATCGCCGAGGAGATCGCGGCGATCGACCAGCCGTACCGCGCCTGCAGGGCGACGAGATAGATGCCCGGCCCATAGAACCCCAGGCCCCAGCCGAAGAAGGCGATGAAGAAGGCGCAAACCACCACCCGCCAGCCGTGATAGACCCGTGATGCCATGGTCCGCGATCCCATCCTCGCCGGCCGCCAGCCTGCCGCCGCCGCCGCCGGCGCTCTCGCCGTTTCCGGACATCGTCCCGCGGTGGGCCGTCGGCGTCCATGGAACCATGTCCGAATCCGGCGAGCGCCGGCCGGCGCGCGGGCGATCATCGCCGCGGCCAGCCGAGAGGAGCGCCGGCGTGCGCGGTGAGACGAGCCGATACGACATGCCCGACCCGGCGACGTGCGAGCGCGCCCGGCTCGCCCGCGACCGGCGCTTCGACGGGCGCTTCTTCATCGCCGTGCGGACCACGCGGATCTACTGCCGCCCGATCTGCCCGGTGCGGCCGGCCCGCCCCGAGAACGTGCACTTCTTCCCCTCTGCCGCCGCCGCGGCATCGGCCGGCTATCGCCCCTGCCTGCGCTGCCGTCCCGAGGCGGCACCAGGCAGCCCCGCCTGGCGCGGATCGGCCGCGTCGGTGTCGCGCGGGCTCGCCCTGATCAACCGCGGCTTCCTCGACGAGCACTCGGTCGATGCGCTGGCCGACACGCTCGGCCTCGGATCCCGCCACCTGACGAGGCTCTTCGTGCGCCACGTCGGCGCGACGCCGGCCGCGCTGGCGGCGACCCGCCGCATCCATCTCGCCAAGACGCTGATCGATCAGACCGGCCTCGCGATGACCGAGATCGCCTTCGCCGCCGGGTTCGGCAGCATCCGGCGCTTCAACACCGTCTTCCGCAGCGTCTACGGGCGCTCGCCGTCGACGCTGCGCCGGCGCCCCCCGCCCGCGACCGCGACGGAGGGAACGACGCTGCGGCTCGCCTATCGCCCGCCGTACCGCTGGGCGACGATGGCGGCGTTCCTGCAGGCGGAGGCGATCCCCGGCGTCGAGGTGGTGGATGCGGCCGGCTATCGCCGGACGATCCGCGTCGGCGTCCATGCCGGCCGGCTGGCCGTGCGTCCGCTCGCCGACGATGGCGGGCTGCTGCTCACCCTCAGCCTGCCCGACCATGGCGCGCTGACCGTCGTCGTCGAGCGCGTGCGTACCATGTTCGACCTGTCGGTCGACCCGGCGACGGTGCGCGAGCATCTGCTGCGCCACCTGCCCCGCGCGGCCGCGACCGACCTCGACGGGCTGCGCCTGCCCGGCGCCTGGGACGGGTTCGAGGCGGCCGCCCATGCGGTGCTGGCCCGCCATCTCGGCCATGCCGCGGCGTCGGCCGCGCTGGGGCGCATCGCCGTGGCGCTCGGCACGCGCCTCGCCGACGGGATCGCGCCCGATCGCCTGTTCCCCACGGCGGAGGGGCTGGCCGATGCCGGACCCGCAGCGACCGGCCTTCCCGCCGCCCCGGCCGCCGACCTGCGGCGGCTCGCGGCGGCGACGGCCGTGGGACGCATCCGCTTCGATCCCGCTGTCGGCCATGCCGCGCTCGCCGCCGCGCTCGCCGAGGCGGGTGGGCTCGACGCGACGGCGGCGAGCTGGGTCGCGATGCGCACCCTGGGCGAGCCCGACGTCGATCCGCGCACGCTGTTCCCGACACCGCCGCGCGGCGCCCGCACGCTGCTCGCGCAGGCGGCGGCGCTGCGTCCCTGGGGCTCCTACGCCGCGCTCGCGCTCGGCACCGCTCCAACGCGATCGGAGGCGGCATGACGACCTTCTTCCGCGACCGGCTGGAGACCCCGATCGGCGCGATCGCCATCGTGACCGACGGTACGGCGCTGCGCGCGCTGGAATTCGAGGAACATGCCGATCGCCTCGACGGCTGGCTGTCGCGCCGCGGCGACCAGCCGCGCTTCGTCCCCGGGCACGACCCGCTGGGTGTGACGGCCCGCCTCGCCGCCTACTTCGCCGGCCGCCTCGACGCCATCGCCGAGCTGCCCTGCCACGCCGGCGGCACCGCGTTCCAGGAGCAGGTCTGGGCGGCATTGCGCCGCATCCCGGCGGGCGCGACCATGTCCTACGGCGCGCTCGCGGCCGCCCTCGGCAAGCCCGCGGCGATGCGCGCGGTCGGCGCCGCCAACGGCCGCAACCCGATCTCCATCGTCGTGCCCTGCCACCGCGTCATCGGCGCCGACGGCTCGCTGACCGGCTATGGCGGCGGCATCGCGCGCAAGCGCTGGCTGCTGGCCCACGAGGGCGCGGCTATTCCTGGGGCTTCTCGCGCTGGCGCTTGAGCGAGGCGCGGCGGCTCTTCGATTCGAGGCGGCGCAGGCGGCTGCCCTGGGTCGGCTTGGTCGGACGGCGCCGGATCGGCACCACGGTCGCCCGGCGGATGAGATCGAGCAGCATCTCCAGCGCGGCCTCGCGATTGCGTCCCTGGGTGCGGTGGGTGCGCACGGAGAGCACGAGGACGCCGTCCAGCGTGAGTCGCCGACCCGCCAGCCGCATCAGCCGCTCGCGCACGCCGTCGGGCAGTGAGGGCGAGCGCGCGACGTCGAAGCGGAGCTGCACGGCCGTCGAGAGCTTGTTGACGTTCTGCCCGCCGGGGCCCGACGCCAGCACGAAGCTCTCCTCGATCTCGCGCTCGTCGATGGCGATGCTGTCGGTGACGCGGATGAGGGCCAAGAGAGCGGCTCCTTTCGCCCGGTATTCTAGCAGGCGGGTGCCCGCGCCGCTGCCCGGCGCCGGGCGCGCAGCAGGGCCGGGATCGCCGAGGCGGGCAGCGCCGCGAAGATCAGGAACACGAGGTCGTAGCGGCCGGTCGCCTCGACCAGGGCCGAGAACGCCGCGGGGCCGGCCGCATAGCCGATGAAGGTGAAGAAGCTGGAGGCCGACGTGGTGTCGCCGACCTTGCCCGCCGGCGCCGTGCGCGCCACCTCGGCGAGGTAGACCCCGTTCCAGCTCACCGCGGCGAGTCCGGCGAAGGCCGCGACGGCGAGGACCGCGCCCCAGGGCGCCAGCGTCGCCAGCGACGCCGTCAGGACCAGCGCCGTGCAGGACGACGCTCCGAGCAGCATCAGCGTCGCGGTGGCCGAGGTACGGTCGGCGAGCCACCCCGCCAGCACCCGGCCCACGGCCCCCATCCCCTGCAGCACCGCGTAGGCGGTGCCGGCCGCCGTCAGAGCGAAGCCGAGGTCGGCAGTGAGGTAGGCGACGTAGAACGAGAACAGGCTGCCCTGGGCGCAGGCGAGGCAGAAGCCGGCGTAGGTCACCCAGGCCATGTCCGGCACCGCCGAGATGGTGCGCCAGGGCTGCGCCAGGTTCGCCGGCGTGAGGATGCGGCCCCAGGCGAGGCCGCGGAACCCCAGGCCGGAGCGCGCGTCGTCGAAGCCGGCGCGCAGCGGCTGCGCCGCGATCACCAGGACGAGGCAGGCGGCGCAGGCCCCCGCCAGGGCGGCCCGCCAGCCGAAGGCGAGCGCCAGCGCCGGGACCACGAGACCGCCCAGCGCCTGGCCGACGGGAACGCCCGCCTGCTTGATCGAGAAGGCGAGGCCCCGGCGCGGGGCCGGCGTGCGGCGGGCGAGGATGTCGCTGCTGGCCGCCGGCACGGGGCCGTAGCCGAGCCCGAAGACCAGCGCCGCCGCGAGCAGCGCCAGCCATTCGCCGACGATCACCACCAGCATCGACGTCGATGCCAGCGCGAGGCCGACCTGGAGGAGGCGGAGCGGCCCGAACTGCCCGAGCAGCGGCCCGCAGCTCATCATGTACCACATGCTGGCGACGGTGGAGAGGGCCGAGAAATAGCCGATGCGCTCGATCGGCACGCCCGCGGCTGCCGTCAGCATCGGTGCGCTGACGGTGACCGCGCTCGACAGGAACGAGATCGCGAGCTGCATCGTGAAGGTGACGCCGAGGGCGCCGACCCAGCCGGGAGATGTCATGGGTGCATTTCAGGGCCGGATGCAGGGTCCGGCCCGGGAGAGGTGGCGACGGCCCTTGCCTACCCCAGCGCGGCGCGCAGCGCCACGGCCCGGTCGGGCCGGTCGGTCGTGAACACGTCGACGCCGAGCGCGAACATCTTGCGGATGATGTCGTCCTCGTGCGCTGCGAAGCCGCCGACGCCGAGCCCGGCGGCGCGCACCGCCGCCGCGACGCCCGGGTCCAGCATGGTGTGGTGGATCGACACCGCCGGCACGCCGTGACGCCGTGCGACGTCGATTACCCCGGCCAGGCCGACATCGGTCATCACGTAGTTCGAGACGATCCAGATCGTTCCCTTGGGCGTCGCCGCGCGGCGCAGCGCCGCCAGCGTCTCGACCTGGAAGCTGGTGACGACCGTGCGCTCCAGCGCGCCCTCGGCGCGCAGCACCGCGGCGACCATCGCCGGCAGCTCCGGATAGGGCCGGCGCTCGTGGTCGGGCTTCAGCTCCAGCCGCAGCGTGATCGCCGTCCCGGCGAAGAGGCCGACGACGGCCGCCAGGTCCATGATGCGCTCGCCGTCGGTGCCCTTCAGGGTCAGGCGCTGCAGCTCATCCCATGTCCGCGCGGCGACCGGCCCGGTGCCGTCGGTCGTGCGGTCGAGGGTGGCGTCGTGGATGACGGCGAGCCGGCCGTCGCGGGTCGGGTGGACGTCGAACTCCACCTGCTCGACCGGAAGGGCTGCGGTATTGCGGAACGCCGTCGGGCTGTTCTCCGGCCAGACGAGGGCGCCGCCGCGATGGGACGCGATCTGTGTCTTCGTGGTCATGGTCATTTCAGCGTGGGGTCGAGGCGGTCGCGCAGCCAGTCGCCGACCAGGCTGATCGACAGCGTGGTCAGCACGATGACGGCGCTGGGCGCCAGCATGATCCAGGGCGCCCGCGTCAGGTACTCGCGGCCGTAGCCGACCATGTTGCCGAGCGAGGTCAGCGGCGGCTGCACGCCGAGGCCGAGGAAGGAGAGGCCGGATTCGAGAAGGATCGTCTCGGGGAAGGCCAGCGTCATGCTGACGATCAGGGTGGAGGCGATGTTCGGCAGCACGTGGCGGCCGTAGATGCGCCAGGCCGGCGCGCCGAGCTGGCGCACCGCGCCGGCGTAGCCCTGCTCGTTGGCGGCGATGGCGAGGCCGCGCGAGATGCGGGCGTAGCGCTCCCAGCCGTGGAATCCCATCAGGCAGATGAAGAGGATGAGCGAGTTGCCGAAGAACGCCAGGACGGCGAGCGCGATGATCAGGAACGGCATCGACGCCTGGAAGTCGATCATCGTCAGCACGATGTCCTCGACCCAGCCGCGGAAATGCGCGGCGAGGATGCCGAGGAAGGTGCCGAGCGTGGCGGCGATGAGCGTGCCGAAGAAGGCGATCAGCAGGCTCATGCGGATCGAGTAGAGCAGCCGCGAGAGCACGTCGCGGCCGAGCTCGTCGGTGCCGAGCAGGTGGCGCTCGGTGCCGCCGAAGAGGATCGGCGGCGACAGGCGGGCGCGCAGGTCCATCGCGGTGTAGGCGTAGCCGGCGATCCATTCGACCGACGCCGCGATCAGCAGCATGGCGACGATCCAGCCGAGCGCGAGCAGCACCGAGGGCGGCCACGCCTCGACGAAGCGCGCGACGCGGCTGCGCGGCGGGCCGACGGCGGTCGGGTCGGCGGCGATGCGGTCGTCGGTGACGGTCGCCATCGCTCACCCCGCTCCCGCGACGCGGCGCGTGCGCAGCCGCGGATCGATCCAGCCGTAGAGCATGTCGACGGTGAGGTTGGCGCAGACCATGGTGGCGGCGACGAAGAGCAGGATGGTCTGCACCACCGCGAGGTCGCGGTTGGCGACGGCCACGACCAGCAGCCGGCCGACGCCGGGCCAGCTGAACACGCTCTCCACCACCACCGCGCCGGCAACCAGGCTGCCGACCATGAAGCCGACGATGGTCACCGTCGGGATGGCGGCGTTGGGCAGCGCGTGGTCGACGACGACGCGGTGCCAGGCAAGACCCTTGGCGGACGCGGTGCGGATGTAGGGCTGCCCCAGCACCTCGAGCATGGCGCTGCGGGTGAAGCGCGCGAGCACCGCCGCACCGGCGGTGCCGAGCGTGATCACCGGCAGGATGCCGTGAATCCAGCTGTCCTGGCCGCCCGACGGCAGCCAGCCGAGGTTGACCGAGAAGATCAGCACCAGCACGAGGCCCAGCACGAAGCTCGGCACCGTGAAGCCCGCGACGGAGAACAGCATGGTCATGCGGTCGGCCAGCTTGTTGCGGTGGAGGGCCGCGTAGATGCCGGCGGGGATGCCGATCACCAGCTTGAGGATGAGGGCCGGGATCGTGAGCGCCAGCGTCGCCGGCACCCGCTCCAGCACGAGATCGAGAGCGGGGCGGCCGTCGCGCATGGAGCGGCCGAGGTTGCCCTCGGCGATGGCGCCGAAATAGCGCACGTACTGCTCCCACACCGGGCGGTCGAGGCCCCAGGACTTGCGGAACGCCTCGATCGCCTCGGGCGGCGCGTCGGGCGAGAGGATCAGCAGCGCCGGATCGCCCGACAGCCGCAGGATGACGAATGCGAAGGTGACGACGAAGCAGATGGTGAGGAGCGCCCTGACCAGCCGCGTCGACAGATAGCGGAGCATCGGCCTCTCCTATGCCACGAGCCGGGCCGATCCGGCCTCGCCGTGGGCGACGTGGCAGGCGGCGAGGCGCCCGTCCGGCAGCGGCTTCAGCACCGGCGTGTCGACGCGGCAACGGTCGACGGCCGCAGGGCAGCGGGGATGGAACGCACAGCCCGCGGGGCGGTCGACCGGGTTCGGCGGATCGCCCTTGAGGATGAGGCGCGGCCGGCGCCGGGCAGCGGCGGCGACCGGGATCGCCGACACCAGCGCCTGGGTGTAGGGATGGGCGGGATCGGTCAGCAGGCGGTCGGGATCGCCCTGCTCGACGATCTTGCCGAGGTACATGACCGCGACCTCGTGGCTGATCTGCCGTACCACCTTGAGGTCGTGGCTGATGAAGAGGTAGGCGAGGCCGAACTTCGCCTGGAGATCGAGCAGCAGGTTGATCACCTGCGCCTGGATCGACACGTCGAGCGCCGAGATCGGCTCGTCGCAGACCAGCAGCGTGGGATCAAGGATGAGGGCGCGCGCCAGCACGATCCGCTGACGCTGGCCGCCCGACAGCTCGTGCGGATAGCGGGCGAAGAACGAGGCGCCGAGCCCGACCGCGTCGAGCAGCTCCAGCGCCCGGCCGCGCCGGTCGCCGCGCGCGCCGGCACCGTGGATCGCGAGCGGCTCCATCACCTGCTGGCCGACGGGGATGCGGCGATCGAGGGCGCCGAGCGGATCCTGGAAGACCATCTGCATGCGGCGCCGGAGCTGCCGCCAGGCGCGGGTGCCCGGTGCAGGCACCGGCGCGCCCTCGAAACGTACCTCGCCGCCGGTCGGCGTCAGGATGCCGAGGACGAGGCGCGCGGTCGTGGTCTTGCCGCAGCCGGATTCGCCGACGAGCCCCAGGGTGCGGCCCGGCGTCAGGTCGAACGAGACGCCGTCGACCGCATGCAGCACGGCCGCGTGGCCGAACATGCCGCCGCTCCGGCGGACACGGAAGCTGCGTGACAGGTCGCGCGCCTGCAGCAGCGGCGCCGCGGGCGCGTTCATGCCGCCACTGCCCGGCGCACGCGCACGCACGCCGCGCGATGACCGGGTCCCGCGCTCTCCAGCGGCGGCACGGCGGTGGCGCAGACCGGCAGCACCACCGGGCAGCGCGGTGCGAAGGCGCAGCCGGGCGGCAGGTGGGCCGGCTCCGGCACCGTGCCGGGAATGGCGACGAGGCGTCGCCGCGGACCGTCGAGATCGGGCAGTGCGGCGAGCAGGCCGCTGGTATAGGGATGGCGCGGCGCGGCGAACAGCTCGGCCGTCGGCGCCTCCTCGACGATGCGGCCGGCATACATGACGCAGATGCGGTCGCTGTTCTCGGCGACCACGCCCAGGTCGTGGCTGATCAGCACCATCGACATGCCGCCGTCGCGGCGCAGCTCGCGCAGCAGGTCGAGGATCTGCGCCTGGATGGTGGCATCCAGCGCCGTCGTCGGCTCGTCCGCGACCAGCATGTCCGGCTCGCCGGCGAGCGCCATCGCGATCATCACGCGCTGGTTCATGCCACCCGAAAGCTGATGGGGGTAGTCGGTGAGGCGGCGGGCGGCGTCGGCGATGCCGACGCGGTCGAGCAGCCGCCTGGCCTCCGCCCGCGCGGCGCCGCCGTCGAGGCCGCGATGCAGGCCGAGCGCCTCGCCGATCTGCCGGCCGATGCGGTGCACCGGGTTGAGCGCGCTCGCCGGATCCTGGAAGATCATGGCGATGCGCCGCCCGCGCACCGCCTCCAGCGCGCGTGCCGGCGCGCCCAGCAGCTCCTGGCCGGCGAGCGTCACCGAGCCGCGGACGCGGGCGCGCGGCCCCAGCAACCCGAGGGCGGCCAGCCAGGTCACGCTCTTGCCCGATCCGGACTCGCCGACCAGCCCGACCGCCTCGCCCTTGCCGACCGTGATGTCGACGCCGTGCAGCGCCCGGATGACGCGATGGCCGACGTCGAAGTCGACGGTCAGACCGCGCAGCGCGACCAGCGTCTCCATCGCCGCCGTCAGCTCCGGCCGACCTTGAAGTTGCGGGCGCGGAAGTCCATCGCGAACGACAGCGCCGGCTTCCATGCGATGTCCTTGCGCTTGCCGGTGAAGACCGCCGTCTGGTGCAGCACGGTGTAGGCGGGATCCTCGCGCTCGCAGATCTCCAGCATGCGGCGGAACATGGCACGCCGCTTCGGCCGGTCGGTCGAAGCTTCCAGCTCCACCGACAGCCGGTTCATCTCCTCGTTCGTCCACTCGCCGATCTGCTGCTGCTGTCCCTTGGGGCCGTGCTGGTTGACGATCGAGGACACGGGATCACTGTAGGCGGCGCTGTTCGACCAATCGCGCACGCCGCGCTGGCTGTTGCGGTCGAAGATCTGACTCCAGTTCTCCTTCATCTGGATCTCGACGTTGAGCCCGACCGACCGCCACATCTCGGTCAGCACCTGCGCCGTCGGAGTCTGGTTCGTATAGTAGTTGTTGAGCACGCGGAACGGGATCGCGCCGCCCTTGTAGCCCGCCTCGCGCAGCAGCTTCTTCGCCTCCGCCGGATCATAGGCCGGGACGCTCCAGTCCGCGTGGAACATCTGGTCGTAGAACTCCCACTGCAGGCCCTTGGGCACGCGCGTGCGACCGGCCCACAGCGCATCGACGATGAGCTGCCGGTCGATCGCATGGGTCATCGCCCGGCGGACGCGCGGGTCCTTGAGCTCGGGATGATGCTGGTCGAAGCAGACGATCCGGTGGTTGGTGATCAGCCCGCCGGCGACCTCGTAGCGGGGATGCTTCTCGATCTCGACGATCTGGTCGGGCGGGATGTCGCACGCGAAATCGTACTGGCCCGACACGAGGCCGTTGATGCGGCTCGCCACCTCGGGCACCACGACGAAGCGGAGCTGCCTGATGGGCGGCCTGCCGCCCCAGTAGTCGTCGAACGCCTCCAGCGTCAGGGAAGTATCCGGCCGGAACTCTGCCACCCGGTACGGCCCGGTGCCGACCGGACTACGTGCCCAGTCGAGCCACGTCTTGGCCTCGCTGAAGGCACGGCCGGAGATGATCTGCGAGCCGCTGGTGCGGGCCAGCCGCCCCTCCAGCGTCACGTCGGGCACCTTGTTGACGAAGCGCACCGTGCGCTTGTCGACGATCTCGACGCGGTCGAGCGCCGGCCACAGCCGCCTGGCGACCGCCGGCACCTCGGGCGGCAGCTCCTTGGTGTCGCCGCGCACCACGCTGGTGAACAGCCGCTGGTCGCCGCCGGCGGCACCTTTGCCGAACATGCGTTCGGACCCGT
>JADZBA010000124.1 GCA_020852355.1 Alphaproteobacteria bacterium | reverse complement strand
GCGTGGTCTTGCCGTCGCGCTCGACGATGCGCTCGACCCTGGCGATGGTCGTCAGGCCGGGCATGCGCGGCTCGCCGGCGTAGCGGCGGTCGGAGAACAGCCAGGCGACGTCGTGGGTCACCGTGTGCCGCCGTATCTCGACGCGGCCATGGTCGGCATCGACGGTCTCGTGGCAGGCGACGCTGCCAAGCGGCGGGTCGGCGAAGAATGCCGCCACCTCGGCGTGCATCGTCGGCCGGTTGTCCTTGAGCGCGAACAGATAGTCCCCGCCCCGCGCCAGCACCAGTTCCGCGGTCTCGCCCTGGCAGTGCATGGCATCGGCCGTGATCAGCATGCCGCGCAGATCGAGTTGCTCCAGCAACTGGCGCGCCGCGGTGATCTCGTTGCCGCCATCGAGAACCGCCTTCTGGCCGATCACCAGGCGTGCGTCGGTCGCGAACGCCGTCACCACGTGCAGGGCGCTGCGACCCGCCGCCCGGTCGAACGAGCGACGCAGCGTCTTGCCATCGATCGCAACCACGCCGGCCCCGTCCGACCCCAGATCCTCCACGAACCGTCCCAGCGCCGACGACAACGCCGACGGGTCGAGAAGCCGGAAGATCCGCGAGAACGTGTCATGGCTGGGCAGGCCATTCTCCAGATCGAGGAACTCAGCGAACAGCTCCTCCCGATCCTCCGCGAAGTCCGCGATCTCCACGCAGCTCTCGCACCCGCAGATCGACGCCACCAGCGCGATCACCAGGATGTCCAGCAGCGCATGGCGCTGCGCGTTCCCGCTGCGCGGGTCCGCAACGTTCCGCAGGATCGTGATCAATCCTATCATTCGGCCCTCCATGCGAGCCGAATTCAGAATCAAGCCCGATCCTCTACGATACCCATATTTTCAAATGCGATTCCCCTGGCCCTCGTCGGCCGCCGCCGCGCGGAATGCAGCGAGAAAGCGCTCGACCTGCGCGGGATAGCACAGGAACCGGAGGACCGGACGGCCACCGACGCCGGGAGCGATCGGGGTCTGGCCGACGCCGGCGCACGGCTCGCCGGCATGCTGCGCTCCGACACCCTGGCGGATGTCGACGGACAGCCTCCACATGTATCCCGGCCCGAGGCGCGGGCAGGATCGACCCCGAACGAGAAGGGGCGGCGCCTCGCGGCGCCGCCCCATCCGTGTCCGGCGATGCCCCGGCGATCAGCGCTTCGAGAACTGGAAGCTGCGGCGCGCCTTGGCGCGGCCGTACTTCTTGCGCTCGACGACGCGGCTGTCGCGGGTGAGGAATCCGACCTTCTTGAGGAGCGGCCGCAGCTCGGGCTCGTAGTGCGACAGCGCCTTGGAGATGCCGTGGCGGACCGCGCCGGCCTGGCCGGAGAGGCCGCCGCCGACCACCGTGCAGACCACGTCGTACTGGTCCAGCCGGCTGACCACCAGGAAGGGCTGATTGATGATCATGCGCAGGACCGGACGGGCGAAGTACGTCTCCAGGTCCTTGCCGTTGACGGTGACCGCGCCCTTGCCGGGCTTCACCCAGACGCGGGCGATGGCGTTCTTGCGCTTGCCGGTCGCGTAGGCGCGCCCGAAGCGGTCGACCTGCTTCTCGCGGATCGGTGCCGGCTCGCTCGCCGGCGTGACGGGGACCGGCTGCGCCTTCGCCTCGAGGGCGTCCTTGAGCTGGCCCAGGGATTCGAGTGTCTCGGCCATCGGATCAGCCCCTGCGCTTGTTCTTAGGGTTCATCGCCGCGACGTCGAGCGCCTCCGGCTGCTGCGCCTCGTGCGGATGGGTGCCGCCCTTGTAGATGCGCAGGTTCTTCATCTGCTGCCGGGCCAGCGGGCTGTCCTTCTTCATCATGCGCTCGACCGCCTTCTCGAGCAGCCGCTCGGGGAAACGGCCATGCAGGATCTCGCCCTTGGTGCGGCCCTTGATGCCGCCGGGATAGCCCGTGTGCCAGTAGAACACGTCCTGCTCGAGCTTGCGGCCCGTGACATGGATCTTGTCGGCATTCACGACGATGACGTTGTCACCGCAGTCCATGTGCGGCGTGAAGGTGGTCTTGTGCTTGCCCTTGAGCCGCAGCGCGATGACGCTGGCGAGACGCCCCAGGACCAGCCCCTGGGCGTCGATCAGCACCCATTTCTTGCTGATGTCCGCGGGCTTGGCGGAGAAGGTCTTCATTGGGTTCCGCTCGGTGAGAACGCGACGCGGCGCCCGCGGCGCCGCTGTGGGCCGGGGTGATACGCGCGGAGCCCCGGCCTGTCAACGCTGAAAACGTCCATTTCCAGCGGCTTTCCGCGATGTGGTATCCGGATACCGCTTTTCAGCGGCCGCCCTCGGGCGGGATCGAATAGGTTCCCGTGACGTGGGCGACCGGGTCCCCCTCGCCCTCCGACAGCAGCATCACCTCGCCGTAGGCGAGCCGCCTGCCGAGCTTCAGCAGCCTCGCCTCCGCCAGGACGTCGGCCGGCCGCGGCCGGCGCAGGAAGTTGGTGGTGAGGCTGGTCGTGACGGCCAGCGGCACCGCACCGATGCGGCTCAGCACGGCGGCGTAGAGGGCGAAGTCGGCGAGCCCCATCAGGATCGGGCCGGCGATGGTCCCGCCGGGGCGGATCGAGTCCGCCCGGCAGAGGGCCCGGCAACGGGCGGTGCCGACACCCAGCCCCTCCAGCCGGAAGCCCATGGCCACCGCGAACGGCAGCTCGGCGGCGACCAGGGCGTCGAAGGCCGCGTGCGAGATGCGCGGCGTCTCGCTCATTCCGCCGCGGCCCGGCCGGACGCGCGCCCGGCCATGCGGGCGTAGCCGTCGCGCGACTGCGGCAGCTTGCGATCGAGGATGCGCGAGGCGACGACGGTGCGCAGGATCTGCGCCGTGCCGCCGCCGATCGTGAACATCCGCGCGTCGCGCACCATGCGCTCCAGCGGCCGGTTGCGCGAGTAGCCGGCGGCGCCGAAGAGCTGCAGCGCATCGTTCGTGACGCGGATCGCGGTATCGGAGGCGAAGATCTTGGCCTGGGCGGCCTCGGTCGGGTCGGGGAACCCCGGCCCGCGGGCGACCGCCTTGTAGATGAGCGCCTGGGCGGCGGCGAGCTGTACCGACATGTCCGCCAGCATCCATTGCAGCCCCTGGAACTCGGCGATGGGCCGCCCGAACTGCTCGCGTTCGCCGACGTAGTCGAGGGCGAGCGCATAGGCGCCCTCGGCGATGCCGAGCGCCACCGTGGCGGCGCCGATGCGCTGGCCGTTGTAGGCGTTCATCAGCTCGGCGAAGCCGTGGCGCAGCCCGCGCGGCGGCAGCACCAGGGCCGATCCCGGCAGCGCCATGTCCTGGAACAGGATCTCCGTCTCCGGGATGCCGCGCAGTCCCATCGCCGGCTCGCGCTGGCCGATCACGAGGCCCGGGGTCTCGTCGCGGACCGCGAGGAAGCCACCGATCCCCTGCTCGACCCCGTGCTCATCGAAGACGCGGGCGAAGACGAGATGCAGGCGCGACACGCCGCCGCCGGTGATCCAGTGCTTCTTGCCGTTGATGACCCAGCCGTCGCCGCGCTTGTCGGCGCGCGTCGTCATCTCGCTGGCGGCGCTGCCGGCGCCCGGCTCGGTGATGCAGATCGCCGGCTTGTCGCCGCCCAGCACCAGCGCCGCGGCCCGCCGCTTCTGGACCTCGGTGCCGTAGGCCATGACGGCGCCGATGGCACCCATGTTGGCCTCGACCACGATCCGAGCCGTGACGCCGCAGACCTTCGCCATCTCCTCGATCACCAGCACGGCGTCGAGATAGGAGAGCCCGGGCCCGCCATGCTCGGGCGGGATGGTCATCCCCATGAAGCCGGCCTCCCTGAGCGCGGCCACGTTGTCCCAGGGATAGGCTTCCGTGCGGTCGACCTCGGCCGCCCGCGGCGCGATCACCGTCGTCGCCAGCTCGCGGGCACGGGCGCGCAGCGCCTTCTGCTCCGGGGTCAGGATGAAGTCCATGGCGTCCCTCCGATCGGCCCGGAGTATCGCCCGGGACGCCGCGGTTGCAAGAGGCCGGGTCGGCGCGGCACCCTCGCGCCGACGCCCCCACCGGCCGGAGGTACGCGCCATGCCTGTTTTCACCGATGCCCGCGGCGTCGCCGTCACCGCCGCCACGCCCGACGCGGTCGCCCATCTCGATGCCTCGGTCGCCGCCTTCCTCGCCTTCCGCACGGACACCGGCGAACGGCTCAAGCCGGCGCTCGCGGCCGACCCCGATTGCGTCGCCGCCAACGTGCAGCGCGGCTACTACATGATGCTGATGGCCAACCGCACCCTGGTGCCCCGCGCCGCGAAGTCGCTGGCGGCGGCCGAGGCGGGTGCCGGCGGAGCGACGGCACGCGAGCAGGCCCATGTCGCAGCCCTGCGCGCCTGGGTGGGCGGCGACTTCGCCGGCGCCACGGCCAGGTGGGAGGCGCTTCTCGCCGACCACCCCCGCGACGTGATGGCGATGCGCCTGGCGAGCTACGGCCATTTCTACGCCGGCGACGGCGCCATGATGCGCGCGTCGTTCGAACGCTGCCTGCATGCCTGGGACGAGAGCGTGCCCGGCTATGGCTTCCAGCTCGGCGCCTATGCCTTCGCTCTGGAGGAGGCCGGCGACTACCCGTCGGCGGAGCGGTCCGGCCGTCGGGCCGTCGAGATCAACCCCTCCGATGCCTGGGCGACCCACGCGGTCGCGCATGTGATGGAGATGCAGGGCCGATCGGCCGAAGGCGTCGACTGGATCACCGGCCTGGAAGGCAACTTCGGCGAGACCCACAACTTCATCTTTCACCTGTGGTGGCACCGCGCCCTCTTCCACTGGGAGCTCGGCCGCTACGACCGGGTGCTGGAGATCTACGATCGCGAGGTGCGGCCGGAATCGACCGACGACGGCCTCGAGATCGCCAACGCGTGCTCGCTGCTGTGGCGGCTGGAGCATGCCGGGGTCGACGTCGGCGGCCGCTGGGAGGAACTGGCGCGGCAGGCGACCGCCCGCCTCGACGACCACATGCTGGTCTTCAACGACGTGCATTTCGCCATGGCGCTGGCGGCCGCGGGGGACGCGGCCGCGCGCGAGGCGTGGCGCGCGAGCTGCCGCACCTTCGCCGCCGGGGACGAGAGCCAGGGCGCGGTGATGGCGGCCTGCGGGCTGGACGCGATCGAAGGCGTCCTCGCATTCCGGCGCGGCGACTATGGCGAGGCGGCCGACCGGCTGACCGCCGCACGTCCGGCGCTGCGCCGGCTGGGCGGCAGCCATGCCCAGCGCGACATCTTCCAGCAGATGCTGGCCGTGGCCGCGCTGCGCGCCGGTCGCTGGACGACGGCGCGCGCCTTATGGTCGGAGCGCATCCATCGCGGTCCCGCCACCGCGTGGGGCTGGAGCTGCTTCGCCGAGGCGCTCTCCGGAGCGGGCGACGTGACGGCGGCGGCCAACGCCCGCGCCCGGGCGGCCGCCATCGCCGTCTGATCGGTTGCGCGGCGGTTCGGGCCGTCGCCGCAGGATACGGATTCCCCCGCGGCCGCCAGCAGCCTTTCGGCTTGCGCCGCCGGCCGCCGATGGTCATTGATGCCCGCCAATCCTCGACGGGGAAGCGCCCATGGTGGCCCTGACGATCGACAGAGCGCCCGTCCTTCTGCGCGACGACCGCGACGGCGTGGCCCGGCTGGTGCTGAACCGGCCGGACGCACGCAATGCCCTGTCCGTGGCATTGATGGCGGCGTTGCGGGACGCACTTTCCGATGTCGCCCTGGATCCGTCGATCAAGGTCGTGGTCGTCGCCGCCAACGGCCCCGCCTTCTGCGCCGGCCACGACCTCAAGGAGATGCGCGCCGACCCGCGGCGCGAGACGATGGCGGCGCTGTTCCGACAATGCAGCGACCTGATGCTGCAGATCACGCGGCTGCCGAAGCCCGTCATCGCCGAGGTGCATGGCGTCGCGACCGCGGCCGGCTGCCAGCTCGTCGCGACCTGCGACCTCGCGATCGCGGCCGACGTCGCCCGCTTCGCGACGCCGGGCGTGAACATCGGCCTCTTCTGCTCGACGCCGATGGTGGCGCTGACGCGCGCGGTCGGCCGCAAGCCGGCGATGGAGATGCTGCTGACCGGCGAGCTGATCGACGCCGAGGCGGCGCGGGCGCTGGGGCTGGTCAACCATGTGGTGCCGGGCGCCGGGCTGCGGGCGGCGGTGGGCGACCTGGCCGGCCGGATCGCGGCGAAGTCGCCGCTGGTCCTGGCGATCGGCAAGGCGGCGTTCTACCGCCAGGCGGAGATGCCGCTGGACGACGCCTACTCGTACGCCGCCGGCGTGATGACGCGGAACATGATGGCGGCGGACGCGGCGGAAGGCATCGACGCCTTCCTGGGCAAGCGACCGCCGCAGTGGCGGGGCTGCTGATGGACCACGAGCGCTACGACGACGACTATATCGCCGGCATCCTGCGGTCGGTGAAGACCATCGCCATGGTCGGCGCCAGCCCGAACTGGAACCGGCCGAGCTTCTTCGTCATGAAGTACCTCCAGGGCAAGGGCTTCCGGGTCATCCCGGTCAACCCGCGCGCCGTCGGCGAGACGATCCTGGGCGAGCCGGTCTATCCCGATCTCGGATCGGTACCGGTGCCGGTCGACATGGTCGACGTGTTCCGCGCGTCCGACGCCGTGCCCGGCATCGTCGAGGAGGCGATCGCGATCGGTGCCAAGGTCGTCTGGATGCAGCTCGGCGTGCGCCACGACGCGGCCGCACGCCGCGCCGAGGCGGCCGGCATCAAGGTCGTCATGAACCGCTGCCCGAAGATCGAGTTCGGCCGCCTCTCGGGCGAGCTCTCCTGGGGCGGCTTCGATTCCGGGATCATCACGTCGCGTCGGGGACGCAAGGTGCAGGCATGAGCGACAAGCCGAAATACGGGTTCGAGACCCGCTCCGTCCACGCCGGCGCCGCGCCGGACCCGACCACGGGCGCGCGTGCGGTCCCGATCTATCAGACCACGGCCTACGTCTTCGACGACGCCGATCACGCGGCCTCGCTCTTCAACCTCCAGACCTACGGTTACATCTATTCGCGCCTCACCAACCCGACGGTGGCCGCGCTGGAGGAGCGCGTAGCCAGCCTGGAGGGCGGACGCGGCGCCACCGGCTGCGCGTCCGGCCATGCGGCCCAGATGCTCGCCTTCTTCGCCCTGATGGAGCCGGGCGACGAGTTCCTGGCGGCGCGCCAGCTCTATGGCGGCTCGATCAACCAGTTCGGCCGCACCTTCGCCAAGTTCGGCTGGACGGTGCATTTCGTCGACGTCGACGATCCCGAGAACTTCCGCCGTGCCATGACCCCGAAGTGCAAGGCGATCTTCGTGGAGAGCCTCGCCAATCCGGGCGGCGTGGTGACCGATCTGGAGGCGATCTCGGCGATCGCGCGCGAGGCCGGCATCCCGCTGATCGTCGACAACACGCTGGCGACCCCTTACCTGTGCCAGCCCTTCCGGTGGGGCGCCGACATCATCGTCCATTCCACCACCAAGTTCCTGTCCGGCCACGGCAACTCGATGGGCGGCATGATGGTCGACAGCGGCCGCTTCGACTGGACGAAGAGCGGCCGCTATCCCTCCCTCAGCGAGCCCGAGCCCGCCTATCACGGGCTGCGATTCCACGAGACCTTCGGCGATCTCGCGCTGACGGTGCATGGCCACGCGCTCGGCCTGCGCGACCTCGGCGCGGCGATGGCGCCGCTCAACGCCTTCCTGACGCTGACCGGCAGCGAGACCCTGGCGTTGCGCATGGAACGCCATGTCGCCAATGCACAGAAGGTCGCCGCGTTCCTCGAGGCGCACCC
The DNA here is from genome assembly GCA_020852355.1 of Alphaproteobacteria bacterium. Taxonomy (GTDB): domain Bacteria; phylum Pseudomonadota; class Alphaproteobacteria; order ATCC43930; family Allostellaceae; genus Allostella. The sequence continues at coordinate 2,904 of JADZBA010000124.1, read as the reverse complement.
GCGCGTCTCCTGGGTGTCATACGCCGGCCTGAAGTCGAGCCCCTACCACGCGCTGGCGGCCAAGTACCTGCCGCGCGGCGCAGGGTCGGTCTTCACCTTCGGCGTGAAGGGCGGCTACGACGCCGGCGTGAAGGTGGTCGAGAGCTGCGAGCTCTTCTCGCATCTCGCCAACCTCGGCGACACGCGCAGCCTGATCATCCATCCCGCCTCGACCACGCACCGCCAGCTCTCGAACGAGCAGCGCACGGCAGCCGGCGCGGGCGCCGACGTGGTGCGCCTGTCGATCGGCATCGAGAGCGTCGACGACATCGTCGCCGACCTCGACCAGGCGCTGGCGAAGAGCGCGGCGGCGGCCTGACGGCCGGCGCTACTCCGCCGCCGCCGGGGCGGCCCGAGGCTCGCCCCGCGCCCGGCCGCCGGGAAGCATGGTGGCGGCGACCGCGTTGATCGCCGCCAGGGCGGCGAGCGTCACGAAGAACCAGTAGAAGCTGCCGGTGCGGTCGTAGATCAGCGCCACCATCGGCACCGCCAGGGCGCTGACGCCCAGCGCCAGCACGAACTTCGCGCCGAAGGCGGTCGCCCGCCATTTCCCCGGCGTGTTCTTCACCAGCAGCATGGTCTCCGCCGGCGTCACCCCGATGTTGAGGAAGGCGGCCGCGGTGACGATGGTGAACAGCATCCAGTTCTCCGTCCCCGCCGCCAGCGCCAGCAGCGGCACCTGGGCGAGCCACCCCAGCATGTAGATCGGCTTCGCCGGGTACCGGTCGGCCAGCCAGCCGCCGCCGATATGGCCCGCGGCGGAGAGCACGTAGACGATCGTGACGAGGCCGCCGGCGCCGATCGTCATGCCCTGGGTGATGGCCCGGGTGTTGTCGGCGAAGACCTTGGGCAACGCCAGCGACATGCCCTGGAAGACCAGGCCGGCGCAGGCCATCGTCACCGAGAGCACGACGAACACCTTGATCATGTCGCCGCGGTCGACCGCCGCCTCGGGGAGGCGGTCCTCCTTCATCGCGACGACCGACCCCTGCCGCATCAGCATGGCCAGCGCGACGCCGCAGGCGGCGCAGACGAGCCCCGGCACGATGAAGGCCGCGCGCCACGACACGAGGTCGCTCAATGCGCCGGCCACGAACGGCGCCGCCGCCATGCCGGCCGACCCGAAGATGCCGTTGAGCCCGAGCACCCTGCCGCGATTGAGCGAGGCGCGGACCAGCCAGGCGATCCCGACGGGATGATAGATCGATCCGAACAGCCCCATGAGCCCGAGGCCGACCGCCATGCCGAACGGCCCGTCGACCAGCCCGCAGACGACGCAGGCGAGGCCCGTACCGCCGAAATAGATCAGCATCATGCGCTCGGCGCTCCAGCGGTCGCCCAGCCAGCCGGCCGGCAGCGCGCCGGCGCCGAACAGGACGAAACCCGGCAGCGACAGCGACAGCAGCTCGCCGTAGGAGAGGCCCCACTCCGCCTCCAGCGCCAGCACGATGGTCGGATAGAGCAGCATCACCAGATGCGCCAACCCGTGCCCCACGCACGAAAATCCGACGACCAGGCGGCCGTTGTTCATTCTGTTCTCCGGTACGCAGCCTGCGCGCCCACCATGCCACGACGACGATGAGGGCGCCAATCCGACCATCGGACTGAGATCGCGGCCCGTCGGCTCGGCGCCGGTCAACTCAAGCGAAGTCCGCCTCCACGCTGCCGAGGCCGGCGAAGGTCACCGCGACATGGTCGCCCGCCTTGACCGGCTGGGGAGCCACGACGCTGCCGAGGAACACGAACTCGCCGGCGCGCAGGCGCTGCCCGACCCCGGCGAGCGTGTCGGCGAGCCATGCCAGCGCCGCCAGCGGATGGCCCATGACGGCCGCCCCCTTCCCCTCCCCGACGACCGCGCCGTTGATGGCGACGCGGCCGGCCAGGGCGGGAAGGTCGAGCGTGCGCCAGCCCGCGACCGGCGCCCCGATGACGACGCCCGCCTGGAAGAAGTCGTCGCCGATCAGCGTCGGCACGCCATGGGCGCGGTAATCGCCGTAGCGGCTGTCGACCAGCTCGATCCCCGCATGCAGCGCCGCGACGGCGGGTGCCACCGATGCGACGTCGTGCGGCGCGTCACGCGGCGGCAGGTCAGCGCCCAGCGTCGCCACGATCTCGGTCTCGACCATCGGCTTCACCAGGTCGGCCGCGCGAAAGCGACCGGTCCCGCGCTGCACCGCGCCGGCCAGCACGCCGCCGCCGCAGGGATGGTCGATCGCCAGCCACTCCTGCATCACCCTGGTGGTGGCGCCGATCTTCCAGCCGACGCGCCGGCCGCACCCGGCCGAGGCCAGGATCTCGTGCAGCGCGAACTGCACCCGATAGCCGTCGGCGAGGCCGGGGGGACGCAGGCCGTCCGTCAGCAGGGCGATCGGGCGCCGCGCGAGGCGGTCGGCAGCGATGGCGGCCGCCGCGGCGGCCGCGTCGAACGGCTTGGTCACCCTGGCCCTTCCTCCCCTGGTCCGCCGAGTCGCGAGGCTTGGCCGGACCACCCTGCCACGCTACCATCGCGCGAGATGGCCGACACGACCGCCCTCTTGACCCGCCCCGCGGCGCGCGCCGACCAGCGTCGTCGCCCGACCGCGATGCAGCGCGCCTGGCTGATGCGCGGGCTGCTGCAGCCGGGCGGCAAGTTGCCTCTGTTCGATCCCGATGGCCAGCCGATAAACCCGCGCACCGTGCGGAGCTGCATCGAGCAGGGCTGGGCGGAGCCCTGGTTCAGCAATCCGCTGAAGCCCGACTGGCTCGTCTGCAAGCTCTCCCCGGCGGGCCGTTCGCTGTTCCTGCCCGCTCACGCCGCGGCGGCGAATCCCCCGGCGGTCGCCAGCCGACCTTCGGCATAGACGAGGCGCCCGCCCGCGATCGTCG
>JADZBA010000123.1 GCA_020852355.1 Alphaproteobacteria bacterium | reverse complement strand
CGTGCCCGCCTGCGCTGGCTCGGCCATGCCGACGCCCTCAAACCTCCCCTCACCGCACGCGAGAACGTCGCCTTCTGGGCATCCCTCGCCGGCGCGCCGGACCCGGCGGCGGCGGCCCTCGCCGCACTGGAGCGGCTGGCCCTCGGCCCGCTCGCCGATACCCCGGCGCGCTGGCTCTCCCAGGGGCAGCGGCGGCGGGTCGCCCTGGCGCGCCTGGCTGCCGTCCCCGCGCCGCTGTGGCTGCTGGACGAGCCGACCGTCGGCCTCGATGCCGACGCGGTCGCCGCCGTGGAAGCCCTGCTCGCCCTGCACCGGGCGGCGGGCGGCATCGCCGTCGTCGCCACCCATGTGCCGATCGCGCTGCCCGGGGCTGCCACGCTCATGATGGGCGAGGACGGGGAATGACGGCCTTCCGCGCGGTCCTGCTGCGCGACCTGCGGCTGGCGTTGCGCCAGGGCGGCGACGCCGCGGTCGTGGTGCTGTTCTTCGTTCTCGCCGCGACGCTCTTTCCCTTCGGCGTCGGCCCGGAGCCGAACCTGCTGGCGCGCATCGCGTCCGGCGTCATCTGGGTCACCGCCCTGCTCTCGGTGATGCTCGCCCTCGACCGGCTGTTCCTCGCCGACCATGAGGACGGCAGCCTGGAGGCGCTGGCGACGGCCCCGGCACCGCTGCTCGCCGCGGTACTGGCGAAATGCCTGGCGCAGTGGCTGCTCGCCGGCGTGCCGCTGATCGTCGCCGCGCCGCTGCTCGCACTTTTCCTGCAGCTTCCGGCCGAGGGGCTGCCGGCGCTGCTGGCCGCCCTGACGCTGGGGACGCCCACCCTCGTCCTGGTCGGCGCGGTCGGCGCGGCCCTGGTCCTGGGCGCGCGGCGCGGCGGCGTGCTCCTGGCGCTCCTCGTCCTGCCGCTGGCGGTGCCGGTGCTGATCTTCGGTGTCGCAGCCGTCGACGCGGCCGTTGCCGGCCTGCCGACCCGGCCCCATCTCCTCGTCCTCGGCGCGCTCCTGCTGGCCGCGCTCGCGACCGCGCCCTTCGCCGCCACGGCGGCGCTGCGGCAGGCGATCGAGTAGGCCGGCCGATCGGACGGGCCGGGGCGTCGGCGCCGCCCGGGGGCTTCCGTCGCATGTCCGGCCGCCCCGGGCGATGATACAGTGCGCGAATTCATGGCCCTGCACCGCTTCGCCAACCCTGCCCGGTTCCTGCGGTTCAGCGCCGTCGCGCTGCCGTGGTTCTCCGTCGCCGCCGTCGCCTGCATCGCGGCCGGCCTCGTGCTGGGCCTCGTCGTGTCGCCCGCCGACTACCAGCAGGGCGAGACGGTGCGGATCATGTACGTCCATGTCCCCGCCGCGTGGATGGCGCTGATGGTCTACACGGTGATGGCCGGCGGCAGCGTCTCCGCGCTGGTCTGGAAGCATCCCCTGGGCGACCTGGTGGCGCGCGCCGCGGCGCCGATCGGCGCCGGCTTCACGCTGATCTGCCTCGTCACCGGCGCGCTGTGGGGCAAGCCGATGTGGGGCGCCTGGTGGGTGTGGGACGCGCGGCTGACCTCGGTGCTGGTCCTTTTCTTCCTCTATCTCGGCTACATGGCGCTGCAGAACGCCTTCGACGATCCGACGCGGGGCGAGAAGGCGGCGGCGCTCCTCGCCATCGTCGGCTTCGTCAACGTGCCGATCATCAAGTGGTCGGTCGACTGGTGGAACACCCTGCACCAGCCGGCCAGCGTCGCGCGCCTCGCCGGGCCGTCGATCCACGCGTCCATGCTGGTGCCGCTGCTGCTCATGGGGGCGGGCTTCACCTTCTACTTCGCCGCCGTGCTGCTGCTGCGCGTGCGCGCCGAGATCGCGGCGCGACGCATCCGCGCGCTGCGCCTCGTCGCGATGGAGGGCTGATGGAAGCGCTCTCCGCCTTCCTCGCCATGGGCGGCCACGGCGCGTTCGTGTGGCCGGCCTATGGCGCCGCGGCCCTTATCCTCGTCGGCGTGCTGGTCGCCAGTCTCGCTCGCCTGCGGCGCGAGGAGCGGACGCTGGCCGCGCTCGCTGCGGGCGCGACGCGGCGCGGCCGGGCGAAGCTCCGGGCGGCCGCGGAGGCCGAAGCCGGCGCCGGGGCACGCTCGTGACCCGCAAGCGCCGCCGCCTCCTGGTGCTCGCGATCGCCATGGGCCTGCTCGGCGGCGCCACGGCGCTGGTGCTGGCCGCCTTCCAGGACAGCCTCGTCTTCTTCTACAGCCCGAGCGATCTCCAGGCGAAGGGAGCGCCGGGCGAGCGGTCGTTCCGGCTGGGCGGCCTCGTCGAGGAGAAGAGCGTGGTGCGCGCCGGCGAGGGCCGCGTCACCTTCCGCATCACCGACGGCGTCCACGCCGTGCCGGTCGCCTATTCCGGCATCCTTCCCGACCTCTTCCGCGAAGGGCAGGGCGTGGTGACCGAAGGCCGCATGCGCCCGGACGGCGTCTTCCTGGCACGCGAGGTGCTGGCCAAGCACGACGAGACCTACATGCCCCGCGAGGTCGCCGACGCCCTCAGGAAGACCGGACACTGGAAGGAAGGGGAGAAGCGGTGACGGCGTCCTCATGATCGTCGAGCTCGGCCATTTCGCGCTGGCGCTGGCGCTGCTCGTGGCGCTGGTCCAGGGCACCCTGCCCCTGCTGGGCGCCGCCCGCGGCGAGGCGCGGCTGATGGCGCTCGCCCGGCCGGCGGCGGCCGCGCAGGCCGTCCTCATCGCGCTCGCCTTCGCGGCATTGACCCACGCCTTCGTCACCTCCGATTTCTCGGTGGCGCTGGTCGCCCAGAACAGCCATTCCACCAAGCCGCTGCTCTACAAGATCACCGGCGTATGGGGGAATCACGAGGGCTCGATGCTGCTCTGGGTGCTCGTGCTGGCGCTGCTCGGCGCGGCGGTGGCGCTCTTCGGCGGCAACCTGCCGCCGCGTCTCAAGGCGCGCGTCGTCGCCGTCCAGGGGCTGGTCGGCGTCGGCTTCCTGCTGTTCGTCCTGGCGACGTCGAACCCGTTCCTGCGCCTCGACCCCGCGCCCACCGACGGCCGCGGCCTGAACCCGCTTCTGGAGGACCCTGGCCTCGCCTTCCATCCGCCGATGCTCTACCTCGGCTATGTCGGCTTCTCCGTGGCGTTCTCCTTCGCCGTGGCGGCGCTGATCGAAGGCCGTGTCGACGCCGCCTGGGCGCGCTGGGTCCGGCCGTGGACCCTGGCCGCATGGTGCGCCCTGACCCTCGGCATCGCGCTGGGAAGCTGGTGGGCCTACTACGAGCTGGGCTGGGGCGGCTGGTGGTTCTGGGACCCCGTCGAGAACGCCTCCTTCATGCCCTGGCTGGTCGGTACCGCGCTGCTGCATTCGGCGATCGTCGTCGAGAAGCGCGACGCGCTGAAGGGCTGGACGATCCTGCTGGCCATCCTGGCCTTTTCCCTCAGCCTGCTCGGCACCTTCCTCGTGCGCTCGGGCGTGCTGACGTCGGTCCATGCCTTCGCCGTCGATCCGGCGCGCGGCATCTTCATCCTGATCCTGCTCGGCCTGGTGATCGGCGGCAGCCTGGTCCTCTACGCCGTGCGCGCGCCGGCCCTGGCGCCGGGCGGGATCTTCGCCCCGATCAGCCGCGAGGGCGCGCTCGTCCTCAACAACCTGCTGCTCTCCACGGCGGCGGCGACGGTGCTGGTCGGCACGCTCTATCCCCTGGTGCTGGAGGCGGCGACCGGCGGCAAGGTCTCCGTCGGCGCGCCCTATTTCGAGGCGACCTTCGTGCCCCTGATGATCCCGCTGCTGGCCGCCGTGGTGGTGGGGCCGCTGCTCTCCTGGAAGCGGGCCGACCTCGCCGGCGCCCTGTCGCGGCTGCGCTTGGCCGCCGCGCTCGCCGTCGCCGCCGCCCTCGCGACCCTGTGGATCGCCGGCACCAGGCCGGTGATGGCGCTGCTCGGGATGGCGCTCGCGGCCTGGCTCGTCGCAGGGGCGGCGGTCGACATCGCCGAGCGGCTGCGGCTCTTCCGCGTTCCTCTCTCGGGCAGCCTCGCGCGGGCGCGCCACCTGCCGCGGTCGGCCTGGGGCGCGGCGCTGGCCCACGCCGGCGTCGGCATGCTGGTCGCCGGCGCGGTCGCCGCCTCGGCCTGGAAGACCGAGCTGGTGACCGCCATGCGCCCCGGCGACACGGCGACGCTCGACGGCTGGTCCTACACGCTGGCGAAGGTCGACCCGGCGCAGGGGCCCGACTATCGCGCCGAGCGCGGCACCGTCGTCATCGCCCGCGACGGCCGCGTCGCCGCCACCGTCCACCCGGAGAGGCGCTTCTATCCGGTGCAGAGCATGCCGACGACGGAATCGGCGATCCATACGCGCTGGATCGCCGACCACTATGTCGTCCTCGGCGAGGGCGACGGTGCCGGCGCCTGGACGATGCGCATCTATCACGAGCCGCTGGTGCCCTTCCTCTGGCTCGGGGCGCTGACCATGGCGCTGGGCGGGCTGCTGTCGCTGAGCGACCGGCGGCTGCGGGTCGGCGCGCCGGTCCGCCACCCTGCCGCTACCGGCGCCGCGCGCGCCTGATCCGACGATGCGGCGTCTCGTCTACCTGCTGCCGGCGCTCGTCTTCGCGCTGGTCGCCGCCTACCTGCTGGCCGGGCTCTCGCTCGACCCGCGCGCCCTGCCGTCGGCGCTGATCGACAAGCCGGCGCCGAGCTTCGACCTGCCGGCCCTGGGCGACGTCGCGCCCGGCCTCGGGACCGCCGACCTCGGCGGCGAGGTGGCGCTGGTCAACGTCTTCGCCTCCTGGTGCGTCCCGTGCCGTGCCGAGCACCCGCTGCTGATGCGGCTGGCGGCCGAGAAGGGGGTGCCGGTCTACGGCATCGCCCACAAGGACAAGCCGGCCGACGCGATGCGCTTCCTGGAGCGGCTCGGCAATCCGTACCGCCGCATTGGCGTCGACGCCGACGGCCGCGCCAGCATCGAGTGGGGCGTCTACGGCGTGCCCGAGACCTTCGTGATCGACCGCGCCGGGCGCATCCGCCACCGCCATGTCGGTGCGCTCGGCCCGCAGGACTTCGCGCCGCTGCTGGCGATCGTCGAGCGGCTCAGGACCTCATGAGGGTGCGCATCGCGGCCATCGCGGCCGCGCTCCTCCTGGCGGGCGCGGCCGGCGCGGTCGAGCCGGGCGAGCGGCTGGCCGACCCGGCGCTGGAGGCGCGCGCCCGTGCCCTGTCGCAGGAGCTGCGCTGCCTCGTCTGCCAGAACCAGTCGATCGACGATTCGAGCGCGACCCTCGCCCGCGACCTGCGGCTGCTGGTGCGCGAGCGTCTCGCGGCCGGCGACGACGACGGGGCGGTGAAGGCGTACCTCGTCGCCCGCTACGGCGACTTCGTGCTGCTGCGCCCGCCGCTGAAGCCGGCGACCTGGGCGCTGTGGGCGGCCCCGCCGGTGCTGCTCGCCGTCGGCCTCGTGATCATCTTCCTGGCGCGTCGCCGGCGGCGTGCCGCCGGGCCGGCCGCCGCACCCCTGTCGCCGGCGGAGCGGGCAAGGCTGGCGGCGCTGCTGGGCGAACGGCGCGGGGACGGCGGGGCATGATCGTCCTCTGGCTGGCCGCCGGGGCGCTGGCCGTTCTCGTCGCCCTGGCGCTGGTCCGGCCGCTGCTCGCCCGGACGGCGCCCGACGCGGCCGCCCGCCTCGACTTCGACCTCGCGATCTACCGTGACCAGCTCGCCGAGCTGGAACGGGCGGTGGCGGCAGGCGAGGTGGGGCGGGCCGAAGCGGAAGCGGGCCGGGTGGAGATCGAACGGCGCATCCTCGCGGCCGGCGACCGGCCGGAGACGGCAGCGGCGGCGGGAGGCGGCCGCGCCGTGCTCGCCGTCGCGCTGACGCTGCTGGTGCCGCTCGGCGCCTTCGGCCTCTATGCGTGGCACGGCGCGCCTTCCCTGCCGGCGCAGCCTCTGGCCGGCCGCGAGATCAAGGCGGAACGCGATGCCGGCAGCCTGGAAACGGCGATCGGCGACCTCGCCCGGCGCCTGCAGGAACGTCCCGACGATCCGCCGGGCTGGGAGCTCCTGGGACGCTCGCTGGTCCAGGCCGGGCGCCCGGGCGAGGCGGCGGAGGCCTACCGGCACCTCATCGCCATCGCCGGCGGCCGGCCGGAGCTGTTCGCCGCGCTCGGCGAGGCGTTGACCCTGGCGGCCGACGGCATCGTCACGCCGGCGGCGCGCGAGGCGTTCGCCAAGGCGCCCGGCGACCCGCGGGCCCGCTTCTTCATGGCCGAGGCGGCGGCGCAGTCGGGCGACCTCGACGGCGCGCTGCGCGGCTGGACGGCGCTGGAGGCCGATTCCGCGGCCGACGCGCCCTGGCGCCCGCTGCTGCGCCGGCGCATCGCCGAGACCGCGGCGGCGCGCGGCGTGCCGGTGCCGCCGCCCGCGGCGGCAGCGGGTGCGGCGGCGGGCGATCCCGCGGCGGGCATCCTGCGCCTGCCTCCCGACGAGCAGGCGCGCGCCATCCGCGCCATGGTGGAGGGGCTGGCGCAGCGCCTGGAGGCCGATCCCGACGACAAGGCGGGCTGGCAGCGGCTGGCCCAGGCGTGGCGGGTGCTGGGCGAGCATGGCAAGGCGGTCGATGCGCTCACCGTCGCCGTCGCGCGCTTTCCCGACGACGTCGCCCTGCGCCTGGCGCTGGGCACCGCCCAGCTCGAGGCGGCGGGCGGCGATGCGACGCTGCCGACGGCATTCCTCGAGACGATGCGCGCCGCCGCCCGCCTCGCGCCCGACCATCCGCAGGTGCTGTGGTATCTCGGCCGCGCCGCGGCGGAGGGCGGCAAGCCGGCCGAGGCCCGCCGTCTCTGGCGGCGCCTGCTCGACCGCCTGCCCGCCGATTCGCCGGCCCGGGCCGAGGTCTCCGACCGGCTGGCGGCGCTGCCCGAAGATTCTTCGCCGACGCAGTGAACCCGCAGCTGGGGCCGTGCGTCCTACCATTCGAGGACGCGGCGTTCCCCCCTCCCCAAGCCGCCCCTCTCGAACCAGAGCAAGAGCGTGGAGCCCGGCCACTCCCCCTGGCCGGGCTCTACGCGTCTGCGCGACTTCGCTTCCGGCGTCGGCCGCGAAGATTTTCCGGGTGGACGTCGAACCTTTCGCTGGGCCTCGGCGACCTACCGCTCGAGGACGCGGTCATCCCCCTCCCCAACCGCCCTCGCGAACGCTTCCCCAAGCGCGGAGCCCGACCGAATCCCCCGGCCGGGCTCTTTGCTTTTCGTGTCGCGGCGGCGCCTGACCCGTCGGCCGTCAATCCACCGCCAGCGTCAGGCTCTTGAGATAGGCACTCTCGGGCAGCAGCGGGTGGACGGGGTGGTCCGCGGCGGCGCCGGCGCTGCGCAGGATGCGGCCGCTGCGGCCGGCGTCGGCGAGGCCGCGGGCGACCTGCTCGAGGAACACCGGCGGCTCGACATTGTGCGAGCAGGAGGCGATGAAGAGGTAGCCGCCGGGCGCCGTCACGGCCGCGGCGAGGCGGGCGAGCTTGCGGTAGCCGCGGCTGCCCGACGCCAGGTCCTTGCGCGACTTGACGAAGGCCGGGGGGTCGGCGACGACCACGTCCCAGCGCTCGCCGGCTTTGGTCCGGGCCTCGAGATCGGCGAAGACCTCGGCCTTATGGAAGGTGCAGCGCTCGGCGACGCCGCTGCGCGCGGCCGCCGCGGTCGCGAGCGCCAGCGCGGCCTCGGAACGGTCGACGGCCAGCACCGCGGCGGCGCCGGCGACGGCGGCGGCCACCGCGAAGCCGCCGCCGTAGCGGTAGAGGTCGAGCATGCGCGCGCCCGCCGCCAGGCGGGCGACCCAGGCCCGGTTGTCGCGCTGATCGAAGAACCACCCCGTCTTCTGGCCGCCCATCACGTCGACCGGGAAGCGGCCGCCGTTCTCCGCGATCTCGACCGTGCCGTCCAGGGTGCCGGCGGCCAGCTCGACGCCGACCGGCAGGCCCTCCTGGGTGCGGGCCGCGCTGTCGCCGCGCAGCACGACGGCGCGCGGCGACAGCAGCCCGTCCAGGGCCTCGGCGACCAGCGGCCACAGCATCGCCATGCCCGCCGTGTTCACCTGCACGGCGAGCACGTCGCCGTAGCGGTCGACGATCAGTCCGGGGAACCCGTCGGCCTCGGCGTGGACGAGGCGATAGAACGGCGCGTGGTAGAGCCGCTCGCGGATCGCCAGCGCCTGGCGCAGGCGGCGGCGCAGGAACTCGGCGTGGATGTGGCTGCCGGCCTCGCGCGTCAGCACGCGGGCGGCGATCAGGGTGTGCGGGTTGAAGGTCGCGGCGGCGAGCTGGGTTCCGTCGGCCGCCACGACGGTGACGAGGGTGCCGGGCGGCAGCGCCTTCGCCGCCGCATCCATGGCGATCTCGTTCGAATAGATCCAGGGGTGGCCGTGGCGCGCCCGGCGGTCGTGGCCGGGCAGCAGCGTGACGCGCGGCCGCGTCTTCGGGTCGTCGTGCATGGCGGCGCAGCATAGTGATGCGCCCGCCCGCGGCAAGGGAGACGGTGCCGCTCAGCCCGAGGCGGCCTTGGCGCGCTCCTTGAATGCCTCGCCGAACGGCACCGCCATGCGCAGGCGCGTGTCGAAGCAGACCGCCACCGCCTCGCTGGTGGCGACGCAACGCCCGTCCTGGAACACGCCCTGCAGCAGCCGGCAGGACGAGCGGCCGAACCCGAGCAGCCGCGTGCCGACGCGTATGATGCCGGGGAAATGCGCCTCGGCGCGGAACTCGATCGTGACCTTGGCGAGCGACAGGCCCAGCGCGGCATGCTCGCGCTGCAGGTCGCATACGCGCTCGAAGGCGACGCGGCCGCCCTCGCAGAACTGGGCGATGGCGATGTTGTTGACGTGGCCGTTCACGTCCATGTCGCCGTAGCGCAGCACCTCCTCGCGCCACAGGCGGTAGCTGGCCGGATCGCCCGCATCGAGCGTCCCGGCGCCGACCGTCGCCGCCGTCATCCCCGGCCGTGCCGCGTCACTTCGCGTCGGCCACGGAGCCGGCGGGCGAATAGCCGCGCGAGCGCATGCAGGCATCGACGATGTCGTCCTGGCGGCCCTGGACGCGCGCGTCGGCGGTCTCGCGCCGGGTCAGCATCGTCCCGGACCGGCGATAGTCGTCGCCGCGCGTCGACATGATGTCGGATTCGATGCGGGCGTCGCGGTCGACCGCCGGCTGGGCGAGACGCACGCATTCGCGGTAGTCGGCGTGCATCTGGTCGGGCTCGACGCCCGGCTTGGTCCAGGACTGGCCGGCGCAGCCGGCGAGGGCGGCGGCGGCGAGGCAGGCGATGAAGCGAGGGCGGAGCATGGGAGCCTCGGGGTCGAGGTGAATCGGGAAGGATCAGGGTAGCACGCCGGCGCCGCCGCCGGTGGGCAGCCCGTCGGCGTCGCGCCGACGCGCCAGCGCGTCCAGCAGCGCCAGCCGCTGTTCGGCGCTCATGCCCGGCCACGCCGCGATCTCCGCCGTCGACCGCCAGCAGCCCTGGCACAGGCCGTCGTCGGGGTCGAGACGGCAGATGCCGATGCAGGGCGAGGGGATGTCCCACGCGCGCATCAGGGACGGCCGGGCGCGATCAAGGCTTCAGGTCCATGTCGAGATGGATGTAGTCGCCGCGGTAGCTGACCTCGGCCAGATAGATGACCGTTCCGTCGGGTGCCGACAAGATGCGACGGACCTCGGCGATCGGCTCGTTGACCGGGATCCCCAGGAGGCCGGCGACGCCGACGTCCGCCTTGGCGATCTCCAGCGTCTGCCGTGCCCGGGCGATGGCGAGGCCGGGGATCGACATGAGCACCGGCAGCACCACCTCGCCGCGGAAGCGCGCCGGGGCGCGGCGGAACACCCGCTCGTCGATGTGGATGGTGATGACGCAGTAGCGCTGGCCGTCGCGCGAATGGACGCGGCGCATGCGGAAATAGCTCGGCGCGGCCACCCCGTCCTTGGCGGCGAGCGTCGGCGGCTCGTGCGATTCCTCGATGTTCAGCAGCTCAGGCTCGTCGCCGCGGTACATCTCGACGAGGTCGGCCAGCGTCGTCTCGACCTTGAGGCGGCGGCCGGCGCCGGCCGCCTGCGCGACGAACGTGCCGCGGCCGCGCTGCGGCGACACCAGGCCCTCGCGGGCGAGGACGCCCATCGCCTGGCGCACCGTGACCCGCGCCACGCCGAACTCCCGCATCAGCTCCTCGATCGACGGCGCGGCCGCACCGGCCGGCCACCGGCCGCGCGCGATGCGGGCACGGAACAGGTCGGCGAGCTGGAGGTAGAGCGGGATGGGGCTCGACCCGAAGAGCGGATGCGCCGTCTGCGCCATGGAGCTTGTGCCAAACGTCCCAGGATTGATACGTTCCGCCGCGCGGGGCGAACGTTCCAACTATAGGACGACTACCTCCGCGTCGGCGACCGTGCCTTCGATCGGGCCGGCCGCGCCGGGGAAGGGGAGGACGACAGGCCCGTGCGACGCGCCCTGCTGATCGTGACGCCATGGGTCGTCATCGTCGCCCTCTGGTACGCGGTCCATCACAGCGGGCTGATCAATCCCGCGCTGGTCCCGGCACCGCATGCCGTCGCCGCGCGGTTCGTCGAGCTCGCCCGCGGCCGGCTGCCGCTCGACATGCTGATGTCGACGCGCCGCGTCGTGCTGGGCGTCGTGCTGGGCATCGCGCTCGCCGTGCCGGCGGGCTTCGTGCTCGGCTGGTATCGCGAGGTGCGCGCCTTCGTCGATCCGCTGGTGAACTTCTTCCGCGCCCTGCCGCCGATCGCCCTCATCCCGCTGGTGATCGTCTATTTCGGCGTCGACGAGCTGGCGAAGACCGTCATCCTCTTCTATGCGGCGTTCTTCGCGGGCGTCATCGTCATGTACGAGGGCATCGCGCAGATCAGCCCGATCTATGTCCGCGTCGCGCGCACGCTGGGGGCGACCGACGCCGAGATCTTCCGCCGCGTCATCGTGCCGCTGACCGTGCCGCACATGCTGACCGCGCTGCGCGTGGCGCTCGGCGTCGCCTGGGCGACCCTGGTGGCGTCGGAGCTGATCGCCGCCCAGCAGGGGCTCGGCGCCCTGATCCAGGACGCGGGATCGTTCTTCCAGCTCGACGTCATCTATGTCGGCATCATCTGCATCGGGCTGATCGCCCTCCTGATGGATCTGCTGCTGCGCCGCGTCGCCCGCCGGCTGGTCGCCTGGCAGGAGCG
>JADZBA010000122.1 GCA_020852355.1 Alphaproteobacteria bacterium | reverse complement strand
GGTCGCGCGCGATGGTGATGTTCCTGCATCGGACGCGATAGGTGTCCGGAGACGGCGAGACAGCCGGCCTCGAGGCCGGTCGCACGCACTTGGGAGGCTGGTGACGAAGAACCCGCGATCGGGCACCGACTTCCCACGGAAGCCGGAGATCAAGGGACAGTCGACCGATCGCCGCGGCGGCGCGTCAGCCGCCGCCCACGACCGCCCGGCGCGGCTGGTAGACGTGGGTGATCGCGGCCACCGCCGCACGGTAGCGCTCCGCGGCGTCGGGCGCGTCGATGACGAAGGCGTCGAACCCCGTCCGCACCATCAGCGCGAGCTGGTCGCGCAGCACGTTGCCGGTCGCCCGCACCTCGCCCGCATATTTGTGGAAGGCCCGCAGACGGCGCGCCTGGCCGTAGGCGCGGCCGTCGGTGAACTTCGGGAAATGCAGCACGACGAGGGCCAGGCGACCGAGGTCGACGGCCAGCGCATCCACCGGATCGGTGTTGGCGAGGCGCACGCCGAGCGGCGAGGCGCGGGCCAGCAGGTCCTCGCGCGCGTCGCGCCAGCGCGGCAGGCCGACGGTCATCGGCCGGTCGTCGTTGGGCAGCGGCGCGTCGTCGTCGAGGTGGGTCCAGTCGTCGGTGACGACGGCGCCGTGCCTAACCAGCGGCATAGACCCGCTCCTTGAAGGGGACGGGGCCGATGCGCCGCCACGCGTCGAGGAACGGCTCGCCCGGGCGGCGCAGGTCGACATAGGCCTCGACCAGCCGCTCGACTGCGTCGACGACGTCGGCCGAGGACACGGCCGGCCCGATGATCCGGCCGATCGCGGTCTCCTCCTCCGCGCTGCCGCCGACGGTGATCTGGTAGAACTCCTCGCCGTTCTTGTCGACGCCGAGCAGGCCGATATGGCCGACGTGATGGTGCCCGCAGGCGTTGATGCAGCCGGAGATGTTGAGGCGCAGCCCGCCGATGTCGTGCAGCCGGTCGAGGTCGCGGAATCGCTCGGAGATGCGCTGCGCCACCGGGATCGACCGGGCGGTCGCCAGCGCGCAATAGTCCATGCCCGGGCAGGCGATGATGTCGGTGAGGTAGCCGATGTTCGGCGTCGCGAAGCCGATCGCCTTCGCTGCCTCCCACACCCCGGGCAGGTCGGCCTGACGGACATGGGGCAGCACGAGGTTCTGCTCGTGCGCGACGCGGATCTCGCCCAGCGAGAAGCGATCGGCCATGTCGGCCACCGCCTCCATCTCCGCCGACGTCGCGTCGCCGGGTGGCCGTCCCGCCGGCTTCAGCGACAGGTTGACGATGACGTAGCCCGGCTCGCGGTGCGGCGCCGTGTTGGTCCGCCGCCAGCGCGCGAACGCACGGTCGACGCCCTCCAGCACCGCGACCTCGGCGGGCGCTTCCGGTGCCGGGGGATAGGCGGGCGGCGCGAAATGTCCCGTGATGGTCGCGACGAGATCGGGATCGAGGGCGATCGCACCCTCCGTCCGGACCGCGGCGAACTCCTCCTCGACCATCGCGCGCATCGTCTCGACGCCGACGTCGTGGACCAGGATCTTGATGCGCGCCTTGTAGATGTTGTCGCGCCGGCCGAGCGCGTTGTAGACGCGCAGCACCGCCTCGAGATAGGCGAGGAGCTGGGCCTTCGGCAGGAACTCGCGGATCGTCTTGCCGACGAGCGGGGTACGTCCGAGGCCGCCGCCGACCACCACCTCGAAGCCGACCGCGCCCGCCGCATCCCGGCGCATGCGCAGGCCGATGTCGTGCACCCGGATCGCCGCCCGGTCGAGCTCCGCCCCGGTCACCGCGATCTTGAACTTGCGCGGCAGGAAGGTGAACTCCGGATGCAGCGTCGACCACTGGCGGATGATCTCCGCCCAGACGCGCGGGTCCTCGATCTCGTCGGCCGCGACGCCGGCATACTGGTCGGCGGTGACGTTGCGGATGCAGTTGCCCGAGGTCTGGATGGCATGCATGTCGACCTCGGCCAACGCGGCGATCGCGTCGGGCGCGTCCTCCAGCCTGATCCAGTTGAGCTGGATGTTCTGCCGCGTCGTGAAATGGCCGTAGCCGCGGTCGAACCGTCGCGCCACCTCGGCCAGACGCCGCATCTGCGCCGAGGACAGCGTCCCGTAGGGAACCGCGATGCGCAGCATGTAGGCGTGGAGCTGCAGGTAGAGGCCGTTCATCAGGCGCAGCGGCTTGAACTCGTCCTCGGACAGCTCCCCGGAGAGGCGCCGCGACACCTGATCGCGGAACTGCGCCACCCGCTCCTCCAGGAACGCGCGGTCGAAGTCGTCGTAGCGGTACAACTCAGCCCTCCCCCGCGCCGGGCAGCCCGATCGACGGGCCGTAGGCGCGGATGCGTTCGCGATGGACGGTCGGCACCGGTCCCGCCGCGCCGGCCGCCACCGCGATGAGATAGGGCCCGACCACGATCTGGCGGGCGGCGTCGGCCTCGGCCGCCTTCAGCAGCTCGGCCTCGCCCGTGGCCACCGCCGCGGCGGCGGCGACGTCGGTGGACCATGCGCCGGCCGGCGTGCGGAAGACGACCGCACCATCGGCGAGGCGGTTGGCGGTGACGGCCTGCAGCGTCATCGCCACCTCAGCCGGCGGCGCGGCTGGCGGTGGGCGCGGCGGCGCCGCGCGCCAGCGCCACCGTCTCGCCGATCAGGATCAGCGCCGGCCCGCCGCCACGATGCACAGCGGCCAGAGCCCCCAGGCCGGCCAGCGTGCCGAAGCGGACGCGCTCGTCGGCCCGCGTGCCGTTCTCGACGATCGCGACGGGGGTCGCGCCGGAAAGGCCGCCGGCCATCAGCCGCTCGCCGATCCCCACCGCGTCCGCCGCACCCATGTAGATCGCGAGCGTGTGCCGCGGATCGGCCGGCAGCGGCGGCTCCTCGCCGGGACGGCCCCGCCCCGTGACGATGGTCAGCGCCGAGGCGTGGTCGCGATGGGTCAGCGGCAGGTCGAGGGAAGCGGCGCAGCCGAGCGCCGCCGTGATGCCCGGCACGACGACGAACGGCACGCCGTGCGCCCGCAGTTCTTCCAGCTCCTCGCCGCCGCGGCCGAAGATGAACGGATCACCGCCCTTCAGGCGCACGACGCGGCTGCCGCCGCGGGCATGGCGTACCAGAAGCGCGTTGATCTCGGCCTGGGTCGTCGCCGGACGGCCGGCGCGCTTGCCGACGGGAATCCGCAGCGCGTCGACGCGGGCCCGCGCCAGGATCTCCGGTGCCACGAGATCGTCATGGATGACGACCTCCGCCTCCTCGATCGCGCGCAGGGCCTTCAGCGTCAGCAGCTCCGGGTCGCCGGGACCCGCGCCGACGAGATGGACGATGCCCGCAGGCGGCGGCTCGCGCCGGTTCATCGCCTCGACCATCGCCGCCTGCGCCTCGCGCTCGCGGCCGGCGAGCACGAGATCGGCGATCGGCCCGGCGAGCACCCGCTCCCACAGCCGGCGGCGCGCGTCGAATGACGGCACCGCCCGCTTCACCGTCTCGCGGAAGCGCCGGGCGAACGCGGCCAGGCGGCCGAGGCGCTCGGGCAGCAGCGCCTGGATGCGGGCCCGGATGCGCCGCGCCAGGATCGGCGCCGCGCCGCCGGTGCCGACCGCGACCACGAACTCGCCGCGGTCGACGACGGCCGGCATGACGAAGGTCGACATGCCCGGCCGGTCGACGACGTTGACCGGAACCCCGCGCGCGACGGCGAGATCGGCCACGCGGCGCGCCTCGACGTCGTCGGCGAGGCAGATGAAGACGATCGCCGCCGCGGCGATGTCGGCAGCGCCGGCCGGCCGGTCGGAGAGCATCGTGACGACGGCGCCGGCCGCTGTGAGCGCCGACGCCTTGGCCGTCGCGCGCGGACCCGCGCCGACGACCAGTGCCGAGCGGCCGGCGAGATCGAGGAAGATTGGAAAATGGCGCATGGAACCACTCAACCGAAGGCGAGGTGGGCGGCCGGCCACAGGTCGCCGTCGCCGATCGCGTCGGCGGGTCGCGCGGCAGGCCAGGCTGCCGATGCGGCGGCGGCGACATAGACGACGCGGAAGCTGCGCCCGGGGATCTCATCGGCCGCGACCTCGTCGAGCCGCCGCACGGACACCGATCCGAAGCGGCCGAACAGCGACTTCGCCATGCCCGGTGCCTGGAGGGTGTCGAGGAACACGGTGGCGAGCACGGCATCGGCGATCGGCAGGCGCACGGGGTGGGCGACGTCGATGCAGAGCAGCGTCGTGGCGATCACCACCGGCCCGCCGATCAGGGCGCGTGCCGGGCGCACGAGACGCGGATGAGAAGCGAGGCGCCGCAGCGGCTCGGCGTCGCGATGCGCGTCGGCGACCACCGCGCCGCGGCCGAGGGCAGCGGCGTCGACGCCGTGACGCAGCGCGATGCACCCGAGATCGGCGGCGATCCAGCCGATCTCGTCATAGGCGAAGGCGTCGCGCGCGGTGGCCGGCGTGCGCGCCGGGG
>JADZBA010000121.1 GCA_020852355.1 Alphaproteobacteria bacterium | reverse complement strand
GCCCGCGGTCGACGCGACGGGTGCCGGGGGATCCTGTGGGGAAGGGAACGGCCCATGGACGTCCTGTCGGAAGTGCTGCGTGTCGTGCGCCTCGCGGGCGCCATCCATTTCCGCGGCGAGTTCACCCGGCCCTGGGCCTTCTCGACGACGCCACCCGCGCTGCTGGCCGCCCGCCTCAAGGTCCCGGAAGGCTCGGTGACGCCGTTCCACGTCTTCATCGAGGGGAGCTGCTGGATCACGGTGGGCGCCTTCCCGCCGATCCGCATCGAGACCGGCGACGTCGTCATCTTCCCGCGCGCCGACCAGCACGTCATGGCGAGCGACCTCGGCCTCGAGCCGCTGCCGATCAACCGCATCTACGCCCAGCCCTCGCGCGAGCAGATCACCATGCTGCGCCATGGCGGGCCGGGTGCGGCGGCCCGCTTCATCTGCGGCTTCCTGCACGCCGACCAGCGCTTCGACCCGCTGCTGCGCTCGCTGCCGGCGCTGCTCTGGGTGCGCGAGCGTGACGGCGTCCTGGCGCTGGAGACGCTGGGCGAGGCCGGACGCGAGGTGCAGCCGATCCCGCGCCGCGCCGAGGCGGAGTGGTGGCGGGCGTCGCTGCGCTACCTCGTCGCCGAATCGGCCGTTCCCGGCCCCGGCAATCGCGCCGCGCTGGCCCGTCTGGCGGAGACGCTGTTCGTCGAGGTGCTGCGCTGGCGGCTGCGTCAGGCCGCGGCCGGCGGTCACGGCGGCTGGCTCGCCGGCCTGCACGACCCGCAGGTCGGCCGCGCTCTCGGCCTGCTGCATGCGCTGCCCCATCGCCCGTGGACGCTGGAAGCGCTCGCGAAGGAGGCGCGGATGTCGCGCGCCGCCTTCGCCCAGCGCTTCGCCGACATGGTCGGCGAGGCGCCGATCCGCTACCTCGCGCTGTGGCGGATGCAGCTCGCCCAGCATCTCCTGCGCGACAGCACGCTGCCGGTCGCCGCGGTCGCCGAGCGGGTCGGCTACGAGTCCGAGGCGGCCTTCAGCCGCGCCTTCCGCCGCTTCGCCGGCACGCCCCCCGCAGCCTGGCGGCGCGAGCGGCAGTCGTCGGCCTGCGCCGACGAGCCGATGCCCAAGGCGGTGCCGGAAGCCGCGATGCCGGGCTGGGAGGGAATGAGGGAATCCGCCGATGATTCCCGGAAGAGAGCCCCGTCCCGGGCGTAGCCGAGGGACGCACCGACGCCGATCCCGTAAGGTGCCAACAGCCATCCGCCAGCTTCGGAACGACCATGCCCGACCGCATCGCCTACAAGGTGCTCACCGCCGACCAGCGCGCGATCCTGGAGCGCGACGGGCGCTTCGCGGGGGCGCCGGTCGATCTCGCCGACGGCTATATCCACATGTCGACGGCCGACCAGCTCGGCGAGACCGTGGCGAAGCATTTCGCGGGGCAGACCGGGCTGGCCATCGCGGCGGTCGACCTCCAGGCGCTCGGCGACGCGGTGAAGTGGGAGCCCTCGCGCGGCGGCCAGCTCTTCCCGCACCTCTACGGCGTGCTCACGCGCGACGCGGTGGTCGCCTGCGGTCCCCTGGAACGCGACGCGGCGGGGGCGATCAGGCTGCCGGCCGCCGCGCGCGCCTGAGGGATCAGGTCCCGTACTTGCGCTCGCGCTCGACCGGCGTCAGGAAGCGGCGCTCGATCTCCTTGATCTGGCCGATGCCCATCAGCTCGTTCAGCTCCCCGAAGGACACCAGCAGGTCGTCGCGCTCGACGATGGTGCCGGTGTCCATCTGCTGGGCCAGGGCCGCCAGCGCGTTCTTCATGCCCTGGATGGCGGCCGACGTGAGCAGGCGGGGGTAGGAGACGGTGGCCACCCCCACGTCCTCGAGCTGGCGGGCGGTCAGCAGCGGCGTGGTCGGCCGGCTGCGGATGCCGAAGCCCATGTTGACCGAGAGCGGCTTGGAGACGTTGCGCGCCACCGTCGCGATGTCCTCGGCCGAGAGCAGCGCGTCGGCGAACAGCAGGTCCGCGCCCGCCTCGGCATAGAGGTTGAGGCGGCGGATCGCCTCCTTCACGCCGAAGATGGCGGTCGCGTCGGTGCGCGCCTTGATGACGAAGGCCGGGTCGCGCCGCGCCTCGGCGGCGGCGCGGATCTTCTCCACGCCCTCCTCGGCGGAGATCACCTCCTTGCCGGCGAGGTGGCCGCAGCGCTTGGGCCAGACCTGGTCCTCGATCATCAGCCCGGCGAGGCCGGCGCGCTCGAAGCCCTGCACCGTGAAGTAGACGTTGACCGCGTTGCCGTAGCCGGTGTCGCCGTCGGCCTGCAGCGGAATCGATGTGCAGGCGGCGAGCGCGCCCGAGGCGCGGAGATTCTCCTCGTAGCCCATGATCCCATGGTCGGCCCAGCCGAGGATCGCCTCGCTGAGGCCGGCGCCCGATACCGCGGCGGCCTTGAAGCCCAGCTTCTCGACCAGGCGGGCGCTGAAGCCGTCGAAGACGCCCGGCATCACCAGGATGCCGGGCGCTGCGATGAGATCGCGGAACCTCTGTCCGGGGCTCGTCATGCTTGCCTCCCATGCGCCCGGCCGCGGGCGCTCGTATGGGTCCGTCAGGCGATTCCCGGCCGGTAGGCCCAGGGCCGCCGGGCCGCGTCGCGGCTGCGGAACGCGGTGATCTGCGGCTCGCGGGAGAGCGTCAGCCCGACCTCGTCCTGGCCCTCCAGCAGCATCTCGCGGAACAGGCTGGGGGCGCGGAAGGCGATGACCTCGCCGCCCGGCGCGATCACCGTCTGGGTGCGGAGGTCGACGGTGACGCGGCCCTGGCCCTGGGTCTCCTCGACCTGGGTCGCGATCATGCGGATCTGCTCGATCGGCATCTCCACGGGCACGATGCCGTTGCGGAAGCAGTTGTTGAAGAAGATGCCGCCGAAGCTGGGGGCGATCACCACGCGGAACCCGCTCTGGCGCAGCGCCACCGGCGCCCCCTCACGCGAGGAGCCGCAGCCGAAGTTGCGGTCGGCCAGCAGGATCTCCGCCCGGTCGTACGGCTGGCGGTTGAGGATGAAGGCGGGGTCAGGGGTGCCATCGGGCCGGCGGCGCCAGTCGGCGAACAGGCCCTCGCCGATGCCCTCGTCGGAGACGCGCACGAGGAAGCGCGCGGGGATGATCTGGTCGGTGTCGACGTTGATGCGCAGCAGCGGCGCGGCGATGCCGGAGACGCGGACGAACTGTTCCATGGCTCGGGGCCTCCTCAGGATGCGAGCCGGCGGGCGTCGGCGATGGCGCCGGCCACCGCCGAGGCCGCGACCGTCGCGGGGCTGGCGAGATGGGTGCGCGTGCGCGGCCCCTGCCTGCCCTCGAAGTTGCGGTTGGTGGTGCTGACGACGCGCCGGTCGGCCAGCCGGTCGTTGCCCATGTGGCCGCACATGGCGCAGCCGGACTCGTGCCACTCGAAGCCGGCCTCGCGGAAGATCCGGTCGATGCCCTCGGCCTCGGCCGCGACCTTGACCGCGGTCGAGCCGGGCACGCAGATCGCCTCCACCCCCGGCGCCACCTTGCGGCCCTTGAGGATCGCGGCGGCGACCCGCAGGTCCGACAGGCGCGCATTGGTGCACGACCCGATATAGGCGACGTCGATCGGCACGCCCGCGATCGGCGTCCCCGGCGTCAGGCGGACATAGTCGAGCGCGCGCTCCATCAGCCCACGCGCACCGGGGTCCGTGACGGTCGAGGGGTCCGGGACCATGCCGTCGATCGCCACCACCTGCTGCGGGCTGGTGCCCCAGGTGACGTGCGGGCGGATCTGCGCGCAGTCGATCGTCTCCTCGCGGTCGAACGCGGCGTCGGGGTCGCTCGGCAGCGAGCGCCAATAGGCGACGGCCTGGTCCCAGGCCTTGCCCTTGGGCGAGAACTCGCGGCCATGGAGATAGTCGATGGTGGTGTCGTCGGGCGGCACGAAGCCGTACTTGGCGGAGAACTCGATCGCCATGTTGCACATGGTGAGCCGGCCCTCGACGGGCAGCGCGCGCACGGCCGACCCGGCGAACTCCACCGCGTAGCCGATGCCGCCGTTGGCACCGACCTTGCCGATCAGGTGCAGGATCATGTCCTTGGCATGGACGCCCGCCGGCAGCGTGCCGTCGAAGTTGATGCGCATCGCCTTGGGCTTCGTCTGCGCCAGCGTCTGGGTCGCCAGCACATGCTCGCCCTCGGTCGAGCCGACGCCCCAGGTGAGCGCGCCGATGCCACCGATCGTGCAGGTGTGGCTGTCGCCGCAGACCAGCGTCAGGCCGGGCAGGGCGGCGCCCGTCTCCGGGGCCACCACATGGACGATGCCCTGACGCGGATCGTCGACGTCGAAGATGCGCAGGCCGAATTTCGCGGCGCCGTGGCGGGCGGCGCGGAGCATGGCCGCACCCGACTTGGCGTGCGACTGCTCGGGCCCGCGGCCGGGCTCGGTGGCGATGACATGGTCGACGATGGTGAACACCAGGTCCGGCTGGGCCGGCAGGCGCCCCGACTTCTCGAGCTGGCGCAGCGCGACGCTGCCGCTCATGTCGTGCAGGAACAGACGGTCGATCTGCAGCAGGTGGTTGCCTTCGCCGAGGTCGGCGATCACATGGTCGGCCCACACCTTCTCGAAGAATGTTCGCGGCATCGCCATCGGCGTTCTCCTCACATCAATAGGCCCAGGGTCAATAAGCCCAGGGTCAATAGGCCCAGGGTCGGCGCGCCTCGTCCTGGCTGCGGAACCGCGCGATCTCCGCGCCGCGGGACAGCGTCAGGTCGATCTCGTCGACGCCTTCCAGCAGCATCCGGCGCAGCGTCGCCGGGGCGGTGAACGCGAACGCGGTTCCGTCGGGAGCCGTCACGCGCTGCACCTCCAGGTCGACGGTCACGGCGGCGTTGCCCTGTGCCGCCTCCATCTGGCCGGCCAGCAGGCGCACCGCCTCGATCGGCAGCTCGACCGGCAGCAGGCCGTTGCGGAAGCAGTTGTTGAAGAAGATGCCGCCGAAGCTGGGCGCGATCAGGGCCCGGAAGCCGTACTCGCGCAGCGCCTTGGGGGCCGCCTCGCGCGAGGAGCCGCAGCCGAAGTTGCGGTCGGCCAGCAGGATCTGCGCCCGGCTCCACGGCTCGCGGTTGAGGATGAACTCGGGATTCGGCTCCCGGTCCTGCCGATAGCGCGCGCCGGCGAACAGGCTGGCGGCATGGCCCTCGGTGCGCACCCGCAGCAGCTCGGGGCCGGGCACGATCTGGTCGGTGTCGACGTTGATGCGCAGCATCGGCACGGCGATGCCGGTGACGCGGACGAACTGTTCCATGGGGCGGCTCCTCAGCCGGCCATCCGGCGGGCGTCGGCGATGGCGCCGGCGACCGCCGATGCGGCGACCGTCGCCGGGCTGGCGAGATGGGTGCGCGACTTCGGCCCCTGCCTGCCCTCGAAGTTGCGGTTGGTGGTGCTGACGACGCGCACGTCGGCCAGTCGCCCGGCGCCGCTGCCGCACATGGCGCAGCCGGACTCGTGCCACTCGAAGCCGGCCTCGCGGAAGACGCGGTCGATGCCTTCGGCCTCCGCGGCCGCCTTGACGGCCGTCGAGCCGGGGACGCAGATCGCCGCGACGCCGGGCGCCACCTTGCGGCCCTTCAGGATGGCGGCGGCGACCCGCAGGTCGGAGAGCCGCGCGTTGGTGCAGGAGCCGATATAGGCGACGTCGATCGGCACGCCCGCGATCGGCGTCCCCGGGGCCAACCGGATGTAGTCGAGGGCGCGCTCCATCAGCCCCCGCGCGCCGGGGTCGGCGACGGTCGACGGATCGGGCACCCTGCCGTCGACCGCCACGACCTGCTGCGGGCTGGTGCCCCAGGTCACCTGCGGCCGCACGTCCGCGCAATCGATCG
>JADZBA010000120.1 GCA_020852355.1 Alphaproteobacteria bacterium | reverse complement strand
CGGCAGGACATCCCGCGCCGCGCCAACCTGTGGGGCTGGGTCAAGCCGAAGCGGCCGGTGCCGCCCGCGCGCGTCTTCGAGGCGGCCGGCCGCATCGCCGCCGACGGCGGCGAGCTGGCGCCGCTCGACGAGGAAGCCGTACGCACGGCCGCA
The DNA here is from genome assembly GCA_020852355.1 of Alphaproteobacteria bacterium. Classification (GTDB taxonomy): domain Bacteria; phylum Pseudomonadota; class Alphaproteobacteria; order ATCC43930; family Allostellaceae; genus Allostella. The sequence goes on along the minus strand of JADZBA010000120.1, from coordinate 5,580 downwards.
CGCGCCTGCCGCGCAGCCGGCGTCGAGGCGATCGCGGTGTGCTTCCTGCACAGCTTCGCCAACCCGGCGCACGAGCGCCGCGCGCTCGCCATCCTCGCCGAGGAGGCGCCGGAGATCGCGGCGACCGCGTCGGTCGAGGTGCTGCCGGTGGTGCGCGAGTACGAGCGCAGCATGGCGGCCGTCCTCAACGCCGCCGTCATGCCGGCGGTCTCGACCTATGTCGGGCGGCTGGAGCGGCGCCTCGCGGGGGCGGGCATCGCCGCCCCGCTGCTGCTGATGAAGTCGAACGGCGGCGTCGCCGGCGCCGCCACCATCCGCCGCCAGCCGGCGCAGACGGCGCTGTCCGGCCCCGCCGCCGGCGTCGTCGGCGCGCGGGCGGCGGCGGCCGACGCCGGCATCGCCGACATCATCACGGTGGACATCGGCGGCACCAGCGCCGACATCGCGCTGCTTGCCGGCGGCGCCATCGGCCTCACCCACACCGGGCGCATAGGCACCTGGCCGCTGCCGCTGCCGATGGTCGACATGGTGACGATCGGCGCCGGCGGCGGCTCCATCGCCCGCGTCACGCCCGAGGGCGCGCTCGTCGTCGGGCCGGAGAGTGCCGGCGCCGACCCCGGCCCCGCCTGCTACGGCCGCGGCGGCGACGCGGCGACGGTGACCGACGCCCATCTCGTGCTGGGGCACCTGCCGCCGGCCCTGCTGGGCGGCCGCATGGCGCTCGACCCGGCGCGCGCCGAGCGTGCCGTGCGCGAGCGGGTGGCGACGCCGCTCGGCCTGCCGGTCGAGGAGGCGGCGCGCGGCATCCTCGCCATCGCCGACAACAACATGGTCGGCGCCATCCGCATCGTCTCGGTCGAGCGCGGCCACGACCCGCGCGCCTTCACCCTGGTGCCCTTCGGCGGCGCGGGGCCGCTGCACGGCGGCGCGCTGGCCCGCCTGCTCGGCATCGGCCGCATCCTGGTGCCGCCGGCGCCGGGCGTGCTGTGCGCGCAGGGGCTGCTGGCGGCCGACCTCCAGGCCGAGTTCAGCCGCACCGTCGCCCTCGTCGCGCGGACGGCGCCGGCGGCCCGCCTGGAAGCTGCCTTCGCCGATCTCGAGGCCGAGGCATCCGCCTGGTTCGACGCCGAGGGCGTCGCCGCCGCCGGCCGCACCGCCGACCGCGTCGCGCTGATGCGCTACGAGGAGCAGGGGCATGAGCTGGCGATCCCCTGGCCGGCCGGCGTCGACGGGGCCGTCGATGCGCTCGTGCAGGGCTTCGAGACGGCGCACCGCCGGCTCTACGGCTTCGCCCTGCCCGCGGCGACCGTGGAGATCGTCACCCTGCGCGTCGAGGCGACGAGCCGCGCCGCGCCGCCGCCGCGGCCGGAGCCGGCGCCGGGCGGCGACGCCGCCGGCGCGCTCCTCGGCCGCCAGACCGTGCGGCTGCGCGAGGGCGCCGTCGACGCGCCGATCTACGACCGCGCCCGCCTCGGCGCCGGTGCGGCGATCGTCGGCCCCGCCATCATCACCCAGCTCGACGCGACGACCCTCGTGCTGCCCGGCCAGGAGGCGGTCGTCCATCGCTCGGGCGCCATGGTCGTCAGCGAGCGGTAGGCGGCGTGCCCGGCCCGCGCCTCAGCAGGTCAGCACGATCTTGCCGAAATGGCCGTTGGCGCGCATGTGCGCCAGCGCCTCGGCGGCGCGGTCGAGCGGGAAGGTGCGGTCGATCGGCAGGTGCAGGCGCCCGGCCTGGACGGCGGGCCACAGGTCGGCGCGCATCAGGCGGTTGATCTCGCGCACCTCCTCGACGCTGCGGGTGCGGAAGGTGACGCCGATATAGTCGATGCGCTTGAGGGCGTGCAGGTCGAAGTCGAACTCGCCGCGCGCCCCGCCCAGGCGGCCGACATTGACGATGCGGCCGAGGACGGCGGCGGCGCGCATGTTGTCGTTGGCGACGCCGGCCGAGACCTGGTCGACGATGAGGTTCACCCCCTTGCCGCCGGTCGCCTGCAGGATCGCCTCGACCCAGCCGGGCTGGCCGGTGTCGACCGCGAGGTCGGCGCCGAACTCCGCCAGCCGGGCGCGGCGCGCGGCGTTGGTCGAGGAGCCGGCGACGAAGCCCGCCCCCATCGCCTTGGCGATCTGCATCGCCATCAGCCCGACGCCCGAGCTCGCCCCCTGGATCAGCACGCTTTCGCCCGGCTTCAGCCGGCCGGCGGTGACGACGGCGTTGTGCATGGTCTGCAGCGCCACCGGCAGGCAGGCCGCCGCCTCGAACGACATGTTGCGGTCGGGGATGGGCATGACGCGGCCGCGGTCGGCGACGACGTGCTCGGCATAGGCGGCGGCCGCCGACGCCATCACCCGGTCGCCCGGGGCGATGCCGGTGACGGCGCTGCCCACCGCCTCGACCTCGCCCGCACATTCCAGCCCGACGATGGTGCCGGGCCCGCCGATGGTGCCATGGCGGTGCCCCGCGGCGACCGCGAGGTCGGCGCGGTTGAGGCCCGCCGCGCGCACCCGGATCAGCACCCCGTCCGGCCCGGGCACCGGCTTCGCCACGTCGCGGATCTCGACGCCGTTGTCGCCCACCACCGCCGCCTTCATGGTTCCCTCCCTCAATCGACGATCGCCTGGTAGACCAGCTCGCGCATCAGGTAGCGGTAGGGCAGGCGGGCCTGCGGCGACTGCATCATCAGGATCGCGAGCAGGTTCTCCGCCGGGTCGATCCAGAAGTAGGTGCCGTAGGCCCCGCCCCAGTAGAAGTCGCCGACCGAGCCGTGCAGCGGGCTGCGGCCCGCCTCGTTGCGCACCGCGAAGCCGAGGCCGAAGCCCTGCCCCATCGCCGGCCCGGGCAGCAGCGCCTCGAAGCGCGCCATGTCGGGGCCCATGGCGGTGCCGGGCGGCAGATGGTCCGACGTCATCAGCTCGACGGTCTTGCGCGACAGCAGGCGCACCCCGTCGAGCTGCCCGCCGTTCAGCCAGAACTGGCAGAAGCGGGCATAGTCGGCGGCCGTCGACACCATGCCGCCGCCGCCCGACTTCCAGGCGAGGTCGGCGGTCACGGCCGGCACCACCGGCACCTCGTTCTTCGGCCCTTCCTTGTGCGGCCGGGCGGCGCGGCCGCCCTTCTCGGCGGCGACCGAGAAGCCGGTGTCGGGCAGCTTCAGCGGCCGGACGATGCGCTCGGCGACGAACCGGTCGAGCGGCATGCCGCCGACGACCTCGACGATGCGGCCCAGCACGTCGGTCGACATGCCGTACTCCCACGTCGTCCCCGGCTGGTGGACCAGCGCGAGCTTCGACAGCTTGGTCACCATCTCGGCGTTGGTCTGGCCGCGGTCCGAGAGCTTAGCGTCGACATAGGCCTGCTTCAGCGGGTTGCCGCCCGCCGCGCCGTAAGCCAGGCCCGAGGTGTGGCGCAGCAGGTCCTGGATGGTCATCGGCCGCTTCGCCGGCTCGGTCGCGACCTCGGGCTTGCCGTCGGCGCCGGTCCTGACGACGCCGACCTGCAGGCCCTTCAGCTCCGGCAGGTACTTCTCCGCCGGCTCGGCGATGGAGAGCTTGCCTTCCTCGGCCAGCATCATGATCGCGAGCGAGGTGAAGGGCTTGGTCATCGAGGCGATGCGGAAGATCGCGTCGTCGGTCATCGCCGCCCTGGCGTCGGGGTCGCGCAGGCCGAACGACCGGAGGTAGGCGACCTGGCCGAAGCGGGCGACCAGCACCACCGCCCCCGGCAGCTCGCCCTTCTCCACCCCCTGCTTCATCCGCTCGGTCAGGCGGCCGAGCCGCTCGGTCGAGAGCCCCACCTCCTCGGGCGCCGTCGCCCTTGGCAGGCCCTGGGCGCGGGCCGGCAGGGCCGCCGCCAGTGCGAGCGCGGCGACGGCGGCGATGCGGAGACTTCTCATGGCGGCCCTCCCGGACGCGCGGCCTCGTGCGAGGCACGGGAGCAATGATCGGCGCCGCCCTCGGCCGCGGTCAAGGCGAAGCCGGTCCGCGCCTCAGGACACCCGGAGATAGCCCATCATCCCGCTCTCCTGGTGCTCGATGATGTGGCAGTGGAACATCCAGTCGCCGGGCTCGCCGGCGACGAAGGCGATTCGCATCCGCTCCTTGGGCTCGACCAGCACGGTGTCGGCCCAGTGCGGCGGGACCGTCCGCCCGGCGGTGCCGAGCACGCGGAAGGTGTGCCCGTGCAGGTGCATGGGATGGATGTGCGGCGTGCCGTTGAACAGCTCCAGCACGTAGCTGCGGCCGCGCTTCAGCTCGGCCAGCGGCGGCGGCAGGCGCTCGTGCCCCTGGCCCGGCCAGGCGCGGCGGTTGATCGACCAGAAGATGCGCCGCGACAGGCAGAGCGCGTCGGCGCTCATCCCCGTCTCGCGCGCCCACTTCTCGATGTCGGGGTCGGAGCTGCCGGCGAGCAGCGCCATCTCCAGCGTCTCGGCGCGGCGCAGGTCGGGCACCGGCAGCTCGGCCGGCGGCAGGGCGAGCGGCGCGCGGGAAGCGGCGGCCGGCGCCCCCGCGACGACGATGCGGGCGAGCGGCACCGGTGCCGCCGCCCAACCGTCGGCGAGCGTCACCGTGCCGCGGGGCGGCGCCACGAAGGCGACGTCGGCGCGCATCGCCGGCCCCAGCCGCCAGCCGGTGGCGCGGAAGGGCGTGCAGGCGTTGCCGTCGGTCGCGATCACCATCGCCGGCACCGGGCCGAAGTCGAGCAGCGGCGCCCGCGTCGGGTCGAGGTTGACGATGCGCAGGCGGACGCGGTCGCCGGGGGCGACCGCGATCTCCGGCACGCGCCTGCCGTTGGCGGTGCGCAGGTCGCCGAAGGTGCCGGCGCGCGCCGCCCCGGTGTCGGTCGAGAAGGCGTCGAAGGCGCCGTCGGCGCGCACCCGCCAGTCCTTCAGCGCCACCACCCGGTCGACGTCGAAGCGGCCGGCGTCGCGCGGGTCCTCGACCACCAGCACGCCGGCGAGGCCGCGGCCCAGCGCCTCCATGGTGTTGCAATGCGGGTGGAAGAAGAAGGTGCCGGGATCGGGCGGGGCGAAGCGGTAGGTGAAGGATTCCCCCGGCAGCACCGGCGGCTGCGTCACCCAGGGCACGCCGTCCATGGCGAAGGGCACGCGCACGCCGTGCCAGTGGACGGTGGTGTGGTCCGCCAGCTCGTTGCGCAGGGTGGCGGCGAAGGGGGCGCCGCGCGCGACGCGCAGCGCCAGCGGCCAGTCCTCGCCGTAGGTCCACAGAAGCGACGGCGCGGCGCAGCCCGGCAGCAGCCGCGGCCGCTCGCGCGCGACCAGCGCCACCCGCACCCCCGCCCCTTCGGCGCGCGCCGGCGGCGCCACGGCGGGCAGCACGGCGGCGGCGAGCGCGCCGGCCAGGAAGCGGCGGCGCCCGATCGGCGAACGGAGATGCGGCGTCGGCGCGACCATGGCACCAGCGATCCTCCCGCCGGCGTGCGATTGCAAGTGCGATTTGGTCGCAGCCGCAATGGCACGCCTGTCGCAGGCCGCAACGGGCGGCTATGGTGCCGCCCTCACCGCCGGACCAGGACACCACGACCATGGATGCGATCAGCGACGTTGCCCCGGGCGAGCATCCGGG
>JADZBA010000119.1 GCA_020852355.1 Alphaproteobacteria bacterium | reverse complement strand
TCGACGCGCTCATCCGCGCCGGCCTGCAGGAGCTGGCGCCATGACCGGCCAGCCGCGCCCCACCGACTCCGGCAGGCCCGTGGCGCCCGAGCGCCAGGCCGACGATGCCTCGGAGACATCGTTCCGGCCGCTCAGCCTGGAGGAGTTCGTCGGCCAGCGCGGCGTGCGCGAGAACCTGCGCGTCTTCATCGACGCCGCGCGCGGCCGCGGCGAGGCGCTCGACCATGTCCTGCTGTTCGGGCCGCCCGGCCTCGGCAAGACGACGCTCGCCCAGATCGTCGCGCGCGAGCTGGGCGTGGGCTTCCGCGCCACCTCGGGGCCGGTCATCCTGCGCGCCGGCGACCTCGCCGCGCTGCTCACCAACCTGCAGCCGCGCGACGTCCTCTTCATCGACGAGATCCACCGCCTCTCGCCCGCCGTGGAGGAGATCCTCTATCCCGCGATGGAGGACTTCCAGCTCGACCTGATCATCGGCGAGGGGCCCGCGGCGCGCTCCGTGCGCATCGACCTGCCGCCCTTCACGCTGGTCGGCGCCACGACGCGCTCGGGCCTCATCACGACGCCGCTGCGCGACCGGTTCGGTATTCCGCTGCGCCTCGATTTCTACCAGCCGGACGAGCTGGAGAGCATCGTCGCGCGCGGCGCGCGCATCCTCGGCTTCGACCTGGCGCCAGACGGCGCCGCCGAGATCGCGCGACGCTCGCGCGGCACGCCGCGCATCGCCGGGCGCCTGCTGCGCCGCGTGCGCGACTTCGCCGAGACGTCGGGCACCGGCCGCGTCGCCGCCGCGGAGGCCGACGCGGCGCTGCGCCGGCTCGACGTCGACGCGCGCGGACTGGACGCCATGGACCGCCGCTACCTGCGCTGCATCATCGACAACTATGCCGGTGGTCCGGTCGGCATCGAGACCATGGCGGCCGCCCTCTCCGAGCAGCGCGACGTCATCGAGGAGGTCATCGAGCCCTACCTGATCCAGCAGGGCTTCCTCCAGCGCACGCCGCGCGGCCGCCTCGTCACCGGGCAGACCTACGGCTATTTCGGGCTGCCGGTGCGCCTGCCGGCGTCCCAGCTCGACCTGCTGCCGACGGAGGACGCCGATGCCTGAGGCGCCGACGTCGGGCACGCTGACGGCAGGGACGCACGTGTTCCCGATCCGTGTCTACTACGAGGACACCGATGCGGCCGGCATCGTCTACTACGCGAACTACCTGAAGTTCGCCGAGCGCGGCCGCACCGAGCTGATGCGCCTGCTGGGCGCCGAGCACCGCGCGCTGATGGAAGACCAGGGCGTGCTCTGGGCGGTCCGGCGCTGTGTCGTCGACTACCTCTCGCCCGCCCGCCTCGACGACCGGCTGGAGGTGGTGACCTCGGTCACCGACGTCGGTGCGGCGCGCCTCGACGCGCTCCAGGTCGTGCGCCGCGGCGCCGCCGACCTGGCGCGGCTCGTCCTCAGGCTCGCCTGCATCGACCGGGCCGGCCGGCCGCGCCGCCTGCCCGCCGCCGTGCGCGCCTCGCTCCTCGCCCTTCTTCCTCCGCAATCTAGAGCCTGAGCCGATGGACCGCGCAGTCGATGCCGTGAATCTGGGTGGCGCCGCCCACGACCTGTCGATCTGGAACCTCTTCCTCCAGGCCGACATTATCGTGAAGGTCGTGATGCTGGCCCTCCTCTTCCTGTCGTTCTGGTGCTGGGCCGTCATCTTCGACAAGTGGTCGCGGCTGCGCCGGCTGAACGCCCGCGCCAAGGAGTTCGAGGAGAGCTTCTGGTCGGGCGGCTCGCTCGACGACCTCTACGACCGCATCGGCAACCGGCCCGCCGACCCGATGGCGGCGGTGTTCGCGGCGGCGATGCGCGAATGGCGCCGCTCCGCCGCCCGCGGCCTGGTCGCGACCCAGGTCCTGCGCGGCAACCTGCAGGAACGGATCGAGCGGGTCATGACCGTCGCCGCCGGCCGCGAGATGGAGCGGCTGGAGAAGTACATGTCCTTCCTCGCCTCGGTCGGCTCGACGGCGCCGTTCATCGGTCTGTTCGGCACCGTGTGGGGCATCATGAACAGCTTCCAGTCGATCGCCGCCTCGAAGAACACCTCGCTGGCGGTGGTGGCTCCGGGCATCGCCGAGGCGCTGTTCGCGACCGCGCTCGGCCTCGTCGCGGCGATCCCCGCGGTCATCGCCTACAACAAGCTCTCGACCGAGCTGGGGCGCTACGCCGGCCGCCTCGAGGCGTTCGCCGGCGAGTTCGCGGCGATCCTGTCGCGCCAGCTCGACGAGAAGGCCTGAGGCGATGGCCGGTCCGCTCCTCAAGCGCGGCTCGGGCCGTGGCCGCTATGCGCCGATGGCAGAGATCAACGTGACGCCGTTCGTCGACGTCATGCTGGTGCTGCTGATCGTCTTCATGGTCACCGCCCCGCTGCTGACGGTCGGCGTGCCGGTCGACCTGCCGAAGACCAGCGCGCCCTCGATCAGCGAGCAGAAGGAGCCGATCACCGTCTCGGTCAACGCCCAGGGCCGCATCTACCTGCAGGAGGCGGAGACGACCCTCGACAACCTCGTCGCCCGCCTGGTCGCGGTCACCGAGAACGACCGCGAGGCGCGCGTCTTCGTGCGCGGCGACCGCAGCATCGCCTACGGCCGGGTGATGGAGGTGATGGGCGCGCTCAATTCCGCCGGCTTCTCGCGCGTCGCGCTGATCGCCGAGCTGCCGCGCCCGGCGGGCGACGAGCCGCCGCGGCGCGGCCGGCAGAGGTGAGCCGTGCGGCGGGGCCTCACCGGTTCGGCGATCCTGCACGCGAGCGTCATCGCGCTGGTGGTGCTCGGCCTGCCGGAGCTGTTCCGCACCGAGCCCAAGGAAGAGGTGCCCGTCGTCTTCGAGATGGTGACGGTGAGCGAGCGCGCGGCGGCGCCGACGCAGTCCCTGCGCCCGCCGCCCAGGCCGCTGCCGAAGCCGGAGCCGCAGCGGGCCGAGGCGAAGCCCGAGCCCCCGAAGCCCGAGCCGCCCAAGGTGGAGGCGCCGCCTCCACCGCCGCCCCCGCCTCCTCCGCCACCCAAGCCGGAGCCGCCCAAGGTCGAGGCGCCGCCGCCCCCGCCGCCGCCCAAGCCCGAGCCCCCCAGGCCCGAGCCGCCGAAGGTCGAGGCGCCGCCGCCGCCCAGGCCGGAACCGCCGAAGCCCGAGCCTCCCAAGCAGGTGGCCGAGGCCGAACCGGTCGCCATCCCGCAGGCGAAGCCGACGCCGCCGAAGCCCGAGCCCCCCAAGCCCGAACCCCCCAAGCCGCAGGCGGCCAAGCCCGAGCCGCCGCGGGAAGCCAAGCCGGCGCCGAAGCCGGCGGAGACCAAGCGGGACACCAAGCCGGCGGCCGACTTCGACGTCAACGCGGTGCTGAACAACCTGCGCCCGGCGCCGGCGCGCCAGGACCAGCGGCCGCCGGCGGCGCAGCCGCAGCGTACGCAGACCGCGGCCGCGGCCCCGACCGCATCGGCGCCGAACTTCGCGGCGACGCTGAGCTCCAGCGAGATCGACGCGGTGCGCCAGCAGGTCGAGCGCTGCTGGAGCTTCTTCGGCGGCGGCAAGGAGGTGCAGCACCTGGAGGTCGACATCCGCGTCTGGATGAACCCCGACGCGACCGTGCGCGATGCGCGGATCGTCGATACCGGCCGCTACCAGTCCGATCCGATGTTCCGCTCGGTGGCGGAGAGCGGCCGGCGCGCCATCCTGAACCCGGAATGCAGCCCGCTGCGCCTGCCGCGCGACAAGTACGACCTGTGGAAGACCTTCACCTTCACCTTCCGTCCGAGGGATTTCGGGACATGAGCCTCGCCCCCGCTGTGCATCGTCGGTTGTGGTCCGCGCTCCATGGCGCGGCGCTGGTGCTCGTCTGCCTCGCGGCGCTCGCGACGGCGCCGGGCGAGGCGGCGGCCGAGCTGCGCATCGACATCACCCGCGGCCGCGTGCAGCCGCTGCCGATCGCCGTGCCGCGGTTCTCCGGGACCAGCGCCCAGGACGCGCAGACCGGCGGCGACATCGCCGGCGTCATCGCCGCCGATCTCGAGCGCTCGGGCTTCTTCAGGCCGCTCGACCAGCGCTCGTTCCTGCAGGATCCCCAGTCGCTGCGCGGCACGCCGCGCTTCCAGGACTGGCGGGTGATCAATGCCCAGGCGCTCGTCACCGGCACGACCGAGCGGCTCGCCGACGGCCGGCTCAAGGTCGAGTTCCGCCTCTGGGACGTCTTCGCCGAGCAGCAGATGACGGGGCTCGCCTACTTCACCCAGCCGACCAACTGGCGGCGCATCGCCCACATCGTCGCCGACGCGATCTACAAGCGGATCACCGGCGAGGACGGCTATTTCGACACCCGCATCGTCTACGTCGCCGAATCCGGCCCTGGCAACGCGCGGGTCAAGCGCCTGGCCATCATGGACCAGGACGGCTTCAACCACCGTTTCCTCACCGACGGCCGGTCGCTGGTGATGACGCCGCGCTTCTCGCCGACGGCGCAGGAGATCACCTATCTCTCCTTCGGGCAGGGCCAGCCGCGCGTCTACGTGCTGAACATCGACACCGGCCGCCAGGAGGCGGTCGGCGACTTCCCCGGCATGACCTTCGCCCCGCGCTTCTCGCCCGACGGCAACAAGGTCATCATGAGCATGTCGTCGGACGGCAACACCGAGATCTACTCGATGGATCTCCGCAGCCGCTCGATGCAGCGGCTGACCAACCATCCCGCGATCGACACCTCGCCCAGCTACTCGCCGACCGGCCGCGAGATCGTCTTCAACTCCGACCGCGGCGGCGCCCAGCAGCTCTACGTCATGAGCGCCGACGGCTCGGGCGTGCGGCGCATCAGCTTCGGCTCGGGCCGCTACGCCACGCCCGCCTGGTCGCCGCGTGGGGACCTCATCGCCTTCACCAAGATCGAGGGCGGCAAGTTCTCGATCGGCGTGATGCGGCCGGACGGCTCGGGCGAGCGCCTGATCGCCGACGGGTTCCTGGTGGAGAGCCCGACCTGGGCGCCCAACGGCCGCGTCCTGATGTTCTTCCGCCAGCAGGCGTCGGACCGGGCGGGCCGGGGCGGCGGCAGCAAGCTGTTCACGATCGACCTCTCCGGGTTCAACGAGCGCGAGGTCCTCACCCCGCAGGACGCCTCGGATCCCGCGTGGTCGCCCTTGATTCCCTGATTGGTGCTAGATATCGTGCCCAGCAGCAGAAAAACCCCGATTTCTTGTGATTTTCCCGGCCTCGGCCGGATTCCCACGAGCCATCGGCACGGGCGCTGCGTTAAACCGACGTCGACCAACCCCAGCACATGCCGAGGGAGAACAAGCGCATGCGCATGAAGATTCTGAGCCTGCTCGCCGCCGTCCTGCTCGTGGCGGCGTGCGAAAGCACGCCGGAAACCGCGAGCCCCGACACTTCCGCCTCCTCGTCGACGACGACGAGCGATACGACCGGGGTCGGCGGCCGCACCGGCGTCCAGTCGCAGGGGATGGGGGACGTCACGCCCGGCTCCCAGCGCGACCTCGAGGTCAATGTCGGCGACCGGATCTTCTTCGATACCGACCGCTCCGACCTCAACCCCGAAGCGCGTGAGACGGTCGGCCGCCAGGCCGAGTGGCTGCGCCGCTATCCCAACGTCCGCGTGACCATCGAGGGCCATGCCGACGAGCGCGGCACGCGCGAGTACAACCTGGCGCTCGGCGAGCGCCGCGCGGTGGCGGTCCGCAACTACCTCGTCGCCCTCGGCATCCCGGCGAACCGGGTGGGGACGATCAGCTACGGCAAGGAGCGGCCGGCGGTGGTCGGGTCCAACGAGTCGGCCTGGGCGCAGAACCGCCGCGCGGTGACCGCCGTCAACTGACGTCGGCGGCGTCCGGGCTGTCCCGGACGCCGAAGCAGGGACGGGAGCCGGGGCCGGTCGCGCCCCGGCCGCCCGCCATCTTCGAAGAGGAGCGCGATGATGCCGCGTCCGTGGATCGGCGCCGTCCTGGCGACGGCGCTTCTCGCATCGCCCGCCGCCGCGCAGGCGCCGCAGGTCTACGCCCAGCAGGAGCTGCGCCTCACCCAGCTCGAGGACCAGATCCGCCAGCTCACCGGCCGGGTCGAGGAGCTGACGTTCCAGATCCAGCAGGTCCGCCAGGCGCTGGAGCGCTCGCAGCGCGATACCGACTTCCGGCTGACGGAACTGGAGCGCGGCGGCCGCCCCGGCGCCGCGGCCGCCGGGTCGCCGCCCGATGCCCCGCGCCCCGACATGCCGCGTCCCGACATGCCGCGTCCCGAGGCGCCGCGGCCGCCGACCGCGACGATGCCACCGCCGGGCCCGCCGCCGATGGCCGCCGCCCCGCCGCCGCCGCGCGACGGCGCGGGCACCCCGCCGCCCGGGCAGTCGCGCGTCGTGGCGCCGCCGGGCCCGGGGACCACGACCATGCGACCCGGACCGGGGCCCGGTCCGTCGGCTCCGCCGCCGCAGGCCGCCGCGCCGCGGGCGCCGCAGCCCGAAGGCACGCTGCCCGCCGGCGCGCCGCAACAGCAGTACGACCAGGCGTTCGCGCTGCTGGCGCGGGCGGACTATGACGGCGCGGAGCGGGCGCTGAAGGCGTTCCTTCGCCAGTACCCGAACGACGGGCTGGCCGGCAACGCCCAGTACTGGCTGGGCGAGACGTACTATGTGCGCCAGGACTACCAGAATGCCGCGATCGCCTTCGGCGAGGGCTTCCAGCGCTATCCCAGGAGTTCGAAGGCGCCCGACAACCTGCTGAAGCTCGGGATGTCGCTGGCCCAGATCAACAAGAAGCCGGAAGCCTGCGGCGCCCTCGGGCGCCTCGACCAGATGGCCGATGCGCCGGCCAACGTGAAGGACCGCGCCCGGCGCGAGCGCCAGCGGCTCGGCTGCTGATCGCCGCTCTCCCGGACCGGGCGCCGCCGGCGCCGGTCGGCGCGGACGAGTTCGCGGCGGCCATGGCGCCGTTCGCTCCGTGGGAGCGGGCACCACGGCTCGCCGTCGCGGTCTCGGGCGGGCGCGACAGCATGGCCCTCGCGCTGCTCGCGCACCGCTGGGCGCGGGTCCATGGCGGCACGATCCTGGGCCTGACCGTCGACCATGGGCTGCGCCCCGAGGCGGCCGCCGAGGCCGAGCGGGTCGCCGCCTGGCTCGCCGCGCGGGGCATCGCTCATCGCACCCTGCGCCACGCCGGGCCGCCGCCCGCCCGCGGTATCCAGGCCGCGGCCCGCGCGCTGCGCCACGGCCTGCTCGAGGCGGCGTGCCGCGCGGAGGGCATCCTGCATCTCCTCCTGGGCCATCAACGGGACGACCAGGCGGAGACGGTGCTGCTGCGCCGCGCCGCGGGCAGCGGCGCCGACGGCCTCGCCGGGATGGCGGCGGTCCGCGAGACCGCAGGGCCGCGGCTGCTGCGGCCGCTGCTCGGCGTGCCGCGCGCCCGGCTCGCGGCGACGCTGGCGGCCACCGGCCAGCCGTGGATCGACGACCCCTCCAACGACGACCGGCGCTTCGCCCGTGGCCGCCTGCGCGCCGGCCTCGCGGCCGCGGACGTCGCCGCCGCGATCACCGCGGCGACACTGGCCGGCCGCGCCAGGGCGGACGCCGAACGCGCCGCGGCCGATCTCGCCGCGGCGTGCGTCACGGTCGCCGGCGCCGGCTGCGTGCTGATCGATCCGGCGGGGCTGGCGGGCGCATCCGACGGCGGTCGCCGCCTGGTGATCGGGGCGCTGCGCGCCGTCGGCGGCGCACCCTACCCGCCGCGGGAAGCGCGGCTGGCGCCGTTGCTGGCGGCCGTCGCCGCCGGCCTGCCGCGCGGCCGCACGCTCGCCGGCTGCCGCGTCCTGCGCGGGCGCGGCGCCGTGCTGGTCTGCCGCGCGCCGGCCGCGGCGGGCCCCGCCGTCGCCTTCGACGCGACGGGGCGCGCGCGCTGGGACGATCGCTTCGTGCTGCGCGTGGCGCCGCCGTCGCCCGCGGGATGGCGGGTCGGCGCGCTGGGCGCGCGGCGGCCGACCGCCATCGATGACGTGCCCGCGCCGGCGCGGCCGACGCTGCCGGCGGTGTGGGCGGACGGCACGGTGGTGGCGCTGCCGACCTGCGGCTGGCGGCGGTCGTCGGACGTGCCGCCGGTCGACGTCGTCTTCGCGCCGCGGCAAGCGCTTGCCGCGGGGCCGTTCGCGGTTGTTTAATGGATGGGGCGCATTATCTGAGGGTCTGGCCGTCGGTCAGGTCGGACGGCATGGTTACCGGTCGAGGCTCCCGGCGTTGTTGCCAGAAGTTGCTCCGGTAGGCGGAGGGGACGGGCCCCGAACGTGAACAATTTCGGCAAGAATCTCGCTCTTTGGGTCATCATCGGGCTGCTGCTCGTGGCGCTCTTCAACCTCTTCCAGGGGTCGACGACGCGGGGACCGCAGGCGAGCCTCGCCTATTCCGACTTCCTCAACGAGGTGACCAACGGCCGTGTCGCCGACGTCACCATCCAGACCGCGGGCGGTGGCGGCAGCACGGTCAGCGGGCACTTCAGCGACGGCCGCGCCTTCACGACCTACGCGCCGCGCGATGCCAACCTGGTCGCCAAGCTGTCGCAGCACAATGTCCGCATCGCTGCCGCGCCGGAGGATTCCGGGTCGCCGTCACTGCTTTATGTGCTGATCCAGTGGTTCCCGATGCTGCTGCTGATCGGCGTCTGGATATTCTTCATGCGCCAGATGCAGTCCGGCGGCGGCCGCGCCATGGGCTTCGGCAAGTCGCGGGCGCGGCTGCTGACCGAGAAGGTCGGGCGCGTGACGTTCGACGACGTCGCCGGCATCGACGAGGCCAAGCAGGAGCTGGAGGAGATCGTCGAGTATCTGCGCGACCCGCAGAAGTTCCAGCGCCTGGGCGGCCGCATCCCCAAGGGCGTGCTGCTGGTCGGCCCGCCCGGCACCGGCAAGACGCTGCTCGCCCGCGCCATCGCCGGCGAGGCGAACGTGCCGTTCTTCACCATCTCCGGCTCGGACTTCGTCGAGATGTTCGTCGGCGTTGGCGCCAGCCGCGTGCGCGACTTGTTCCAGCAAGCCAAGGAAAACAGCCCCTGCATCATCTTCCTGGACGAAATCGACGCCGTGGGCCGGCGCCGCGGGACGGGTTTGGGCGGCGGTCACGACGAACGCGAACAGACGCTTAACGAGATCCTCGTGCAGATGGACGGTTTCGACAGCGACGAGAAGATCATCGTCATGGCGGCGACCAACCGCCCGGACGTGCTCGACCCGGCGCTCCTGCGCCCCGGCCGCTTCGACCG
>JADZBA010000118.1 GCA_020852355.1 Alphaproteobacteria bacterium | reverse complement strand
GACGACGCGGAAGCTGCGCCCGGGGATCTCATCGGCCGCGACCTCGTCGAGCCGCCGCACGGACACCGATCCGAAGCGGCCGAACAGCGACTTCGGCCTGCCCGGTGCCTGGAGGGTGTCGAGGAACACGGTGGCGAGCACGGCATCGGCGGCCGGCAGGCGCACCGGGTGGACGACGTCGATGCAGAGCAGCGTCGTGGCGATCACCACCGGCCCGCCGATCAGGGCGCGTGCCGGGCGGACGAGACGCGGATGGGAGGCGAGGCGCCGCAGCGGCTCGGCGTCGCAATGCGCGTCGGCGACCACCGCGCCGCGGCCGAGGGCGGCGGCGTCGACGCCGTGACGCAGCGCGATGCATCCGAGATCGGCGGCGATCCAGCCGATCTCGTCATAGGCGAAGGCGTCGCGCGCGGTGGCCGGCGTGCGCGCCGGGGAATCGATCGCGCCGCTTCCCGCGAAGGACTGGGCGTCGAGGGGCATGGGGCGTGGCTTTCGCGTCGGGGATAGCGACGTAGGCCCCGCACCGCCGCGCCACAAACGAACAAATCTCGGCAGGCGCCCTAGAGAAATTTGATTCACGCCGGGCTGGCGCCCATGTATCGCATCGCACCATGGACGGAAGCGGACCGGTGACGGGCAAGGATCGCAACGGCAAGGCGCCGCAGAGCCGGTGGCGGCGCCTGCCCCCCCTCAACGCGCTGCGCGCCTTCGAGGCGGCGGCGCGTCACGCCAGCTTCACCAAGGCGGCGGGCGAGCTGTTCGTCACGCCGGCCGCGGTCAGCCATCAGGTGAAGGCGCTGGAGGACTTCCTCGGGATGGTCCTGTTCCGCCGCGAGCGGCACGGGCTGCAGCTCACCGACAGCGGCAACGCCTACCTGCCCGGCGTGCGCGAGGCGTTCGAGCGGCTGATCGAGGCGATGGACGAGCTGGCCGCGGTCGGCCAGCACGGCGTGCTGACGGTCAGCGTCGCTCCCTCCTTCGCGGCGAAATGGCTGGTGCCGCGCCTCGACGGCTTCCAGGCACTGCACCCCGACATCGACGTGCGCATCTCCGCCTCGATGGGGCTGACCGACTTCTCCGTCGGCGATGTCGACCTCGCCATCCGCTACGGCGCCGGCAGCTATCCCGGCCTGGAATCGGAGCTCCTGATCCGCGACACGGTCTATCCCGTGTGCAGCCCGGAGCTCCTGAGCTGCGACCAGCCGCTGACCGTGCCGGAGATGCTGCGGGCCCACAACCTGCTGCACGACGACAGCCCCGACGGCGACGACACCTGCCCGACCTGGCCGATGTGGATCAAGGCGGCCGGGCTGACCGGCATCGACGCCCACCGCGGTCCGCGCTTCAACCAGGCGAGCCTGGTGCTGGAGGCCGCCATCCTGGGGCGCGGCGTGGCGCTGGCCAAGTCGACGCTGGCGGATGCCGACATCGAGAGCGGGCGCCTGGTGAAGCCGTTCGACCTGACGCTGCCCGTGCGCTTCGCCTACTACATGGTGCATCCCAGGGCCAAGGCGCTGCTACCGAAGGTGCAGGTCTTCAAGGAGTGGTTGCGCACCCAGGTGCCGGCAGCGGCCTGAGCCCGAGAAATTCTAGGGTCGGCCCCGAGAAATCCTCGCTTGGGCGGCAGCGACCGCCAGTTCCATGTTGGCACCAACGGATCGGCTTGGCCGGGAGTGCCGCGCGATGTCGCAAGTCTTCGTCATCCATGAGAACGACGCCTGGGTCGAGCCGCTGCGGCGCGCCTTTGCCGAACTCGGGACGCCCTACGCGGAATGGTTCCTCGACGAGGGCGCCCTCGACCTGCGCGCGCCGCCGCCCGAGGGCGTCTACTACAATCGCATGAGCGCGTCGTCGCACACCCGCGGTCATCGCTATGCGGCCGAATACACGGGAGCGGTCCTGGCGTGGCTGGAGCGGCACCGCCGCACCATCGTCAACGGTGGCCGCGCCCTGGCGCTGGAGGTGAGCAAGGTCGCGCAATACCAGGCGCTGGCGCTGCACGGTATCGACACGCCGGAGACGATCGCGGTCGTCGGCCGGGCCCACGTCCCGGCCGCGGCCGCGAGCCTCGGCTTCCCGGTCATCCTGAAGCACAACCGCGGGGGCAAGGGCCTCGGCGTGCGCCTGCTGCTGTCGCCCGAGGCGCTGACCGAGCACCTCGCCTCGCCCGCCTACGAGGAGCCGGTAGACGGCATCGTGCTGGTGCAGCGCTACATCGCGGCACCCGAGCCGTTCATCACCCGCGTCGAGTTCGTCGGCGGCAAGTTCCTCTATGCCGTGCGCGTCGACACCAGCGAGGGCTTCGAGCTGTGCCCCGCCGACCAGTGCCGCATCGATGCCGCCGAGAGCTCCGGCGGCGGGACCTTCGAGGTCTGTCCGGCCGTGGCGCCCGCGGACAGGTTCCGCATCGTCGAGGGTTTCACCAGCCCGCTGATCCCGGCCTACGAGCGATTCCTGGCGGCGAACGGCATCGGCGTCGCCGGCATCGAGCAGATCGTCGACCGGCAGGGCCGCGCCTGGACCTACGACGTCAACACCAACACCAACTACAACCCCGACGCCGAGGCGCGTGCCGGCCGGCACGGCATGAAGGCGATCGCCCGCCACCTCGACCGGCTGCTGCGCGAGAGCAGCCGCGCCAGGGCCGCCTGAGCGTGGCGGCACCCGACGTCTGGCTCTTCGGCCTGCTGCTCGCCGTGCTGGCTGCCGCGACGCCGGGGCCGGACGAGCCGGTGGACGCCGAGGCCGTCGCCCATGCGACGCTGACGGCGTTCCACGCATAGGGTCCGCCTCAGGCGCCGGCGCGCGCCAGCTCGAAGATCATGCAGGTCGTCGTGCCGTGGGCCAGCAGCCGGCCCTCGGCATCGAGCAGCCGGCCCTCGGCGGTCGCGAGCTGACGGCCCTGATGGATCAGCGCGCCCTCGACCCGCACCCGGCCGGTCGCCGGGAAGATCGGCCGGACGAGATTGATCTTCACCTCGACCGTCGTCTGCGCCTGCCCGGCCGGCAGTGCCGACAGCACGGCGCAGGACATCGCGGAATCGAGCAGGGTCATCGCCCAGCCGCCATGCACCGTGCCGAACGGGTTGAGCAGGCTTTCGTCGGTCTCGCCCTCGAAGACGGCGCGCCCGCGTTCCGCCGCGACGAGGACGAAGCGCATGGGCACGGCGATCGGCGGTCGCGGCAGCGTACCGGCGAGCAGCCCCTGCAGGAACTCCAGGCCGGACATCGTCGCCGCGCGCGCGATCGGCACCACGCCGACGGTGGCCGACGTGTCGTTCATGGTGCCTCCGCGACGGTCGATCCGCGCGCCGCCTCGACGCGGCGCACCGCCTGGGCGAGCGCTTCCAGCGCCCGCCGCACCTCGGCGAGACGGGCCGGCCCGAGGGCATCCTCGATTTCGTCCTGGGCGGCCGCCCACAGCGGCGCCGCACGCTCGAGCACGGCCTCTCCCGCCGCCGTCAGCCGCAGGCGCTTGGTGCGTTCCCGCCGTTGCGCGGCGGGCTCGACCAGCCCGCGCGTCTCGAGATGCTGGAGGTTGCGGGTCAGCGTCGTGCGCTCCAGCGCCAGGCGCTCGGCCAGCTCGCGCAGCGAGGCATGGCCCGCCCGCTTCACCGCCGCCAGCAGCGCGAACTCCGTGACCTGCAGGTCGACCGGCCGCAGCCGCGCGTTGTAGGCGCGGGTTACCGCCCGCGCGCCCATGCGGCTGCGCATTGCCAGGCACCGCCGACGCATCCCGTCGATGTCCATCATGTGAATATACACATGAGGGGGAAACGCGCAAATCGCACGCCGGACCGAGCGATGAGTTGCCATCAGGAATCGTCCTGCCGGAGATGAAACGACCGGCATCGGCGCACGCACGCCCTCTCCGCCCTTCAGGGCGGAGAGGGGGCGATGCGGCATGCCGGGTTCTGTCCACGAATGCCTCGCTGCTCCCCTCCACCATGCGTCGCCACGTCAAACGACCAGGAAGTCTCCGGCCGTGATTGGCCCGGGCGCGACGCCGGCGATCAGCAGGGCGTTGCCGCCGCCGAGATCGAGGCGCGCGCCGCCGTCGGCCGCCACCAGACGCGCCACGGCGTCGGCCGCGGTCAGGATGCCGCTGCCGTCGACGTCGGCCGGCAGCAACACGACGTCGCCGCCGGCGGTATCGAAATCAAGGATCGTGTCGAAGCCGCCGCCGGCCGCGATGCGGAACATGTCGGCGCCGGCGTCGCCCGCCAGCAGATCGTCGCCGAGGTCGCCCGACAGCGTGTCCGCGCCGTTGCCGCCGCGCAGCGTATCGTCGTCGGGCCCGCCGTAGAGAACGTCGTTGCCGGTGCCGCCATGGACGAGGTCCGGGCCGCGATTGCCGTTGACGTGCCAATCGTCGCCGCTGCCGCCGTCGACCGTGTCCGCGCCCTGGCCGCCGCGCACGAAGTCGGCGCCGGCGTCGCCGTAGACGAGGTCGTCGCCGAGATTGCCGTTGAGGTCGTCGTTGCCCGACCCGCCGTGGATCGCGTCGTCGCCATCCTGCCCGAGGATGGTGTCGGCGCCGATTCCACCGCTCCACGCCTCGTCGAGCGGACCGCCATAGATGAAATCGCTGCCTGTGGTCTCGTCGTTGCTGGCGGCCCAGAAAGCGATGTTGGCGGCATACTCGTCGGTGATGCGCAGGATGCCGTTGGCCAGCGGGGGAAACTCGAAATCGTAGGAGATCAACCCGTAGACGGTGGCGGCGTCGGCGCCGTTGAGAAGGAAGACCGGCGAGCCGGACTGGCCGGGCGCGAGATCGAGGTCGTCGTTGAAGAAGAGCGTGTTCTCGTCGGCCTCGTCGACGGTGCCGTCGACCCGGTAGAGCAGGTCGAAGCCCTTGTCGGCGGGATATCCCGCCGACTGCAGCAGGGTCCCCAGCGGGTCGTCGAGGGTGCCGACCGACATGACGCCGGTCTCGCTGCCGAGGTCGCGGTCGAGCGTCACGACCGCATAGTCGTAGTCGAACGGGTCGAGCGTCGCGCCCGGCCGGTCGTTCTCGACCCAGCGCGGATCGACCTGCACGGCGATGCCGTTGGCGGTGCCGAAGGGCGCCCGGAAGTCGTCGCGCGCCGGGGTGACGACGATCGCGACGGCGTAGCCGCCGATGTCGCCGCCGTAGATCGCGTGGCCCACGGTCAGCACGTCGTTCGGCCCGATCATCACCCCGGTGGTGCCGAAGACCTGGCCGCCGGGGAAGGTCACGTCGAGCTGCACGATGGTGCGCCAGGGGAACGCCGTGGTGGGCGAGACCGGCACGCGGTCGTCGGCACCGAAGATCATGGGCGCGCCAGCAGGAAGGGATGGCGCTCGACGTCGCGCCGCACGCTGTCCTCGAAGGCGGCGAACGCCGCCTCGAGACGGCGCTGCATCCGCGCCCGCTCGCTGCCGGCGAGGAAGGTGGCGCAGGGCGGCGGCGGCTCGGCAGCCGCCGGCGCCCCCGCGCAATCCCGCCCCTCCCCCAGGTCGGGACCGGGCAGGAAGGAGTGGGCGACGCTGGCGCGCGCCAGGGCCTTGAGGTCGGCATAGCCGAGCGCGAAGTCGCGCACGGCGCGCAGGTACTCGGCCGTCATCTCGCTGCGCGCCACGCCCTCGTCGTCGGTCGAGAGCGCGACCGGTACGCCGAAGCGGCGATAGACCGGGAACGGGTGGTCGCGCCCGCGCACGCCCAGGATCACGTCGTTGCTCGTAAGGTTGATCTCCACCAGCACGCCGCGGCGCGCCATCGTCTCCAGGAGGCCGATCGCGTCGTCCTCGTGCATGACGTCGACCCCGTGGCCGATGCGCCGGGCGCCGGCCACCTCGACCGCCTCGCGGACGTGGAAGCGCAGCTCCTCCGGCGGCACCAGCCCCGGCGCCAGCTCGCCCGCATGCAGCGCGATCGCCACCGTCGGATCCTGGGTGCGGAAGTGGCGGAGGATGCGCATGTGCAGCCGGTAGTCGCGCAGCGCCACCGCGTCGTCCTCGGGCCCGACATAGTTGAGCCCGACAACGCGCGGATCGGCGCGCGCGGCCGCGAAGGCGAGCTGCGTCTGGGCGAAGACGCGGTGCACCGGCGCCAGGCGCAGCACCTGGGCGACGTAGCGCACGGAAACCGCGCAGCCCGGCCGCGCGTCGGCCGCGCCGCAGCGCAGGACGGCGCGCATCCGTGCCTCGCCCGCGTCCAGGATCGCCGATGCGGCCCGGACATGATCGGCCATGCCGGTCGCCATCGCCGCCTGCAGGCGGGCGAAGTCGCCGTCCCAGGCGCCGCCCGCGACGGCCGCATCGGCGCGCCGCCGCTCGCCCCCGTCGCCCAGCGTCAGCATCAGCTCGACATGCAGGACGGCATTGTCCGCGGCCCGCGTCGCCGCCTCCGCCAGCATGTCCCCGAGCCGACGGTCGCCGGCCGGGCCGAAGCGCCCGAAGGTGGCGAAGAACTGGTCGTGCCCCGACGCCGCGGTCTCGCCCGCCGTGAAGTTGCGCATGGACAGCGCATCGATCATGGCGTTGCGCAGGGCGGCGCTCGCTCCGGCGACCGGCGGCCGCCCCGTCGTCGCCGCGCACGGCGCGGCGACGATGGTCAGCGTCCGCTGCTCCCAGCACAGCCCCGCCTCGGCCGCCCAGGAGAGATAGTTCTCGGCGTAGACGGCACCCGAGAGATGGCTGTGCAGGTCGGCACCCTTGGGCATGCGGCGCAGATAGGCCTGCAGGAGCGGCGGCCGGTCGCGCACGGCAGCGAAGAGCTCGGCGGTCACCGCCTCTGCGGTGCGTTCTTGCGGCGGCGGCGGCGTGTCGACGGCGGCACAGGCCGAGAGCAGGACGGCGGCGAGGACGAGGATGCGCATGACCCCGCCATTGTGCCCCGCCGGGCACGCGCTGGCGAGGGACGCCCGCCGGGACGATCTCGGCGCGGACGCGAATCGGATCGTGTCACTATTCATGCGCCACCCATGGAAGGAAACGCCGCCCGGATGAAGCCCCTGGAAGGGACGCGGGTGCTGACGCTGGAACAGTTCGGCGCGGCACCCTACGGCACGATGTTCCTCGCCGACCTCGGCGCGGACGTGATCAAGATCGAGAACCCGGCCAGCGGCGGCGACCCGTCGCGCCGGGTCGGGCCGCACCTGCTGGGCGAGTGCGACAGCGAGTATTTCCAGGCCTGGGCGCTGAACAAGCGCAGCGTGGCGCTCGACCTGAAGACCGCGGACGGCCGCGCCGGCTTCGAGCGGCTGGTGGGCGGCGCCGACGCGGTGGTGAACAACCTGCGCGGCGACCAGCCGGGCAAGCTCGGCCTCGACTATCCCGCGCTGAAGCGGGTCAACCCGGCGATCGTCTGCCTGCACATCTCCGCCTATGGGCGCGACAATGCGCGCGCGGCGTGGCCCGGCTACGACTACCTGATGCAGGCCGAGGCCGGCCTGATGAGCATGACCGGCGAGCCGGACGGGCCGCCGGCGCGCTGCGGCCTGTCGGTGATCGACTTCATGACCGGGATGGTGGGCGTCGCCGGCCTGCTCGGCTGCATCATGCGGGCGCGCGCGACCGGCACGGGCTGCGACGTCGACACCTGCCTCTTCGACGTGGCGCTGCACCAGCTCTCCTACAACGCGGTCTGGTACCTCAACGGCGCGCCGATGCCGACGCGGCTGCCGCGCGGCTCGCACCCCGCCCTGACGCCGGTGCAGACGCAGCGCACCAGCGACGGCTGGATCTACGTCATGTGCATGACCGACCGCTTCTGGGAGCTGCTGGCCGACCGGCTCGACCGGAGCGACCTCAAGGCCGACGCGCGCTTCGCGACCCAGGCGGCACGGCGCGACAACCGCGACGCGCTGACCGCGGCGCTCGACGCGGAGTTCGCGCGGCGCACCACGTCGGAATGGCTGGCGCACCTCCAGGGCACGCTGCCGGTCGCCCCGGTCAACGACGTGGCCCAGGCCCTCGCCAATCCGTTCGTGGCGGAGACCGGGATGGTCGCGTCGGTCCCCCATCCCGCGCGCCCCGACTTCCGCGTGTTGGCGAGCCCGCTGCGCATCGACGGGGAGCGCCCGGCCCAGCGCATCGGCCCGGCGCTCGGCGCCGACGATCACATCCTCCGGGAGACACGGTCATGAAGCTCCAGGGCATCCGCGTCGTCGACCTCTCAGTCTTCCTGCCCGGTCCCTATCTCACCATGGCCATGGCCGACCACGGCGCCGAGGTGATCAAGGTGGAGCCGCCCGGCGAGGGCGATCCCGGCCGCCATATCGGCCCCAGGGACGGGCCGACCACGGTCTTCTTCCGCAACGTCAACCGCGGCAAGCGCTGCATCACCCTCGACCTCAAGAGCGAGGCGGGCCGCGCCGACCTGCTGGCGCTGACCGATGCGGCCGACGTCTTCGTCGAGTCTTTCCGCCCCGGCGTGATGCAGCGGCTCGGCATCGACCAGGCGACCCTGCGGGCGCGCAACCCGCGCCTCGTCTACTGCTCGATCAGCGCCTTCGGCCAGGACGGCCCCTACCGCGACCGCCCCGCCCACGACCTCGCCGTGGAGGCCTTGTCGGGCGCCCTCAGCCTCAATCTCGGCCAGGACGGCAAGCCCGCCATCCCGGCCGTGCCCGTCGCCGACATCGTCGCCTCGCTGCAGGCCCTCTCGGGCGTGCTGATGGCGCTCTACCGGCGCACGGTGACCGGCCGCGGCGACTTCATCGACATCGCCATGCTCGACAGCATGATCGCCGCCTGCCCGAACATCATCGGCCCGGTGTTCGCCGAAGGGCGCCAGCCCGTCGCCGCCCATGAGCGCTCCACCGGCGGGGCCGCCTTCTACCGCATCTACGAGACCAGCGACGGCCGGCATGTCGTGCTGGGCGGCCAGGAGCCGAAATTCATCCGCAACCTGCTCGGCCATCTCGGCCGCCTCGACCTGGCACCGCTCTGCGAGCAGGGCCCCGGCCCGCACCAGCGCCCGGTCATCGACTTCCTCGCCGCGACCTTCCGCGGCGCCACCCAGGCCGAGTGGGTCGCGCGCCTGTCCGCCATGGACATCTGCTTCGCGCCGGTGAACGAGTTCATGGAGGCGTATGCCGACCCGCAGGTG
>JADZBA010000117.1 GCA_020852355.1 Alphaproteobacteria bacterium | reverse complement strand
GGGCCCAGCTGTCCCGTCTGGTAGTACGCGACGCCGGAGTAGTGGAGCGCCGCCGCGTGCTTCGGGTCGGCGCGCAGGATCTCGTCGTAGCCCGCGATCGCCTCGGCGAACCTGCCTTCGCGGTGCAGGGCGCTGACGCGCGGCCAAATCGCATCCGCTTCGCTCATGTGCGACTTGGCCCCGATGAAGTCAGCGCACGGAATGCGCCCGGCCGCCGGAAGGTTTTCGTGCTGACGCCATGGAATGCTGCTGAATTGCGATCCGACTTCCACCAATGGGTGTCATCCCGAGCGTAGCGAGGGATCTGCTGTTGCCACGAAGCAAGGGGTTGCGCAACAGGAGATCCCTCGTCGCTACGCTCCTCGGGATGACACCGGAGGATCTGCAACAGCCTGGCAGGGACCAGTTCGTGGGGCGCGCGAAGCCGGCCCCCACGATTTGGTCACTCATCCTTGAGCGTGAAGTTGATCTCCACTTCGCCGACGTATTTCTCGCCCTCGGCCTTGAACTTCCAGCCCTCGAGCGCGGCGCGGACGACCTTGTCGAACACGCGCGGCGGCTCGGACACCGTGATGTTCACCTCCGTCACGTTGCCCTTCTCGTCGATCTGCAGGCGCGCGACGACGCGGCCCTTGTCCACGCCCGCGCGTATCGCCTCCCGCGGATAGGAGGGATCGTCGCCGGACAGGCGGACGATGCCCCTGCGGACCGCGGGCTTCGCGGGCGCCGGCGGCGCGACGACTTTCGGCGGCGGCGGCGCGATGACGTGCGGCTCCTTCGGCGGCTCGGCCGTCACGGCGGAGATGGTCGGCGCCGTCGGAGCGGCAATCGGGATGTCCGGCGGCGGCACGTACGTGTCGAGCGGCTGCTGCACCTTCGGCTGCTCGACGATCCGCTTCGGCGGCGGCGGCGGCGGCGGCGGCGGCGGCAGCTTCACCTCCTCGATGATCGTCGCGTTCAGCGGCTTCTTGATGATCTGGATGACGCCCTTGCCGAGACCGGACAGGAGCGCCCAGATCACCAGCGCGTGCACCAGGACGACGAACGCGATCCCGATCATGTGCCGGGTCGGGTCCCTCTGCTGTCGTGCGTAATCCATGTCGTGTCGACTCCGGATGCCGGCGGGCGCTCGTGGCGCCCGCCGCCGACTAATCGTTGATGAACTGCTCGCTGCCGACGATGCCGATCTTGGTCAGGCCGAGCCGCTGCGCCGACACCATGACGCCCGCGACGATCGCGTACTGGGCGTTCTTGTCCGGGCGCAGGTGCAGCTCCGGCTGCACCGCCTGCGCCGCGGCCGCGCCCAGCTTCTCCTCGAGCGCCGCGCGGTCGGCCACCGCCTCGCCGTTCCAGTACACGACGCTCGTCGGATCGATGTCGATCTTGACCACCTCCGGCTTGACCAGCGGCGGCGGCGGATTGCCGGTCGGCATGTTGAGGTTGACCGAGTGCAGCTGGATCGGGATCGTGATGATCAGCATCACCAGCAGCACCAGCATCACGTCGATCAGCGGCGTGGTGTTGATGTCGAGGATCACGTCCTGGTTGCCCGAGCTGCCGCCCGAGCTGACGTTCATGCTCATGGTCCTGGTCCTTGGTGACCGGGCGCGGCGTCAGCCGCCGCGCACCGGCGGTTCCGTGATGAAGCCGACCTTGGCGATCCCCGCGCGCTGGCACGCGTAGATGATCCGGCCCACGGAGTCGTAGTTCGCACGGCCATCGCCGCGGATCTGCACCTCGGGCTGCGGGTCGAGCACGGCGATCTTCTTCAGCCGGTCGATCAGCGCCGCCGTCGACGGAATCCGCAGCTCGTTCCAGTAGATGCCGCCCTGCTGGTCGACCGACAGCACGATGTTCTCGGGCTTGGTCTCGCGGATCTCGTTGCGCTCCTTGGGCAGCTCGACGGGAATCGACGTCGTGACGACCGGCACCGTGATCAGGAAGATGATCAGCAGCACCAGCATGATGTCGACGAGCGGCGTCGTGTTGATGGCGGAGACGACCTCGTCCTCCTCGCCGCTGCCGGAGCCGACGTTCATCGCCATGGCGTCAGGCCTTCGCGGGCGACTTCGTGTTGGAGAGCAGCACCGCGTGCAGGTCGGCGCCGAAGCCGCGGACCTGGTCCATCGCCGCCTTGTTGCGGCGGATGAGCCAGTTGTAGCCGAGCACCGCCGGCACCGCGACCGCGAGGCCGATCGCCGTCATGATCAGCGCTTCGCCGACGGGGCCGGCGACCTTGTCGATCGACGCCTGCCCGGCGATGCCGATGGCGGTCAGCGCGTGATAGATGCCCCACACCGTGCCGAACAGGCCGACGAAGGGGGCCGTCGAGCCCACGGTCGCGAGGAACGCCAGGCCGTCCTGCGTGCGGCTCTGCACGTTGTCGATCGCGCGCTGGATCGACATCGCGATCCAGTCGTTCAGGTCGACGCTGGCCAGCATCCCGTCGTGCTTGATGTTGGCCTCCAGCGCGGACTCCGCGATGAAGCGATAGGGGCTCGACTTCTTGAGCTCCTCGGTGCCCTGCTTGATGGAGGCCGCCCGCCAGAACTTCTTGTTCGCGTCCTTCGCCTGGGCGCCCATCTTGTACTGCTCGTAGAGCTTGGTGATGATGATGTACCAGCTGCCCATCGACATGATGACGAGGATGGCCAGCGTGGCCTTGGCGACCATGTCGCCGCCCTTCCACAGCGCCTCGAGACCGTACGGATTCTCGATGACGTCGGCCGGCTTGGCCGCGGCCTTGGCGACCGGAACGGGCGCCGGCGGGGTGACGGCGGCGGGCGCGGCGGGCGCCGCGGGGGCGGCCGGGGCGGCGGGCTGTGCTTGCGCCTGCGCCGGGTGCGGCACAGCCGCGGCGGCGATCGCAATCAGCATGGCCGTGCCCAGGGCGGCCAGACGGATCTTCTTCAACATGTGGTCTCCAGACAGAGGGTTGTTTGTCAGAAAATTGGCAAGGTGTCCTGGTTGTACGGACGCTGCCAACGGCGCGCCGGAAATCCCCATCCGCAATCAGACAGGTTACTGGTTGCGTAAGGTGGGGCCCCGGTCGCGGAGGGGTGCGCGGCAGACCGCGGCCACGTCGGGTCCGCGACTGCCGCACGGCACCGCCGCGAGGCCGGGCGCACATGCGCCAAAACGCATTGGCCCTGCCATGGGCAGGGCCAAGTTTTTCATCGAAAGCCGCAGAATTCTACACAAACCGGTCGAAAAGTCCACCCACCGGCCGCCGCGAAGTTAGGGGAAACACTCTAGTGGCCTGTAACGGAGGAATCGAAAGTGACTGGCGAGCCATTCGAGCCAACTGCTGCGTTGCCGCTGCTTGCAAGGGGGGCCGCCCTTGCGGCGCAGCGGCGCCTTGCATTTGGCTCGAATGGCCGCGC
>JADZBA010000116.1 GCA_020852355.1 Alphaproteobacteria bacterium | reverse complement strand
GCCGTGGCTAGCCATGCGGGGTGTCGTGGCCACCACGGTCGCGCCGTCACCGCGGCCCTCCGAACAGGTACTTGACGAGGGCGACGATCCCGAGTGCGACGAGGACGAGGAGCAGGAGCCACAGCAGCCCCATGCCCCACATCGCCCCGACGCCGCCCATCATGTCGTGCATCGTGCAACGCGGCCTTCCCCGATTGGCCGCCGGCGTGCCCTGGCCCCGCGTCTACTCGACCGCATAGACCGCGGGTTTCGCAGCCACATCCCGTGGCACGGCGTAGATGGCGAAGGGCTCGGTCTTCGGGCCGTTCATGCCCGGCGAGCCGAGTGGCATGCCCGGCAGCGCGATGCCGCGGATGTCCGGTCGCTCAGCGAGCAGCCGCCGGACTGTGGAGGCGGGCACGTGGCCCTCGACGACGTAGCCCTCGACCAGGGTCGTATGGCACGACCGTAGCGCCTCGGTGACACCGTTCGCCCGCTTCACCGCCTCCACTTCCGCGGTGTCGTGTGCGACGACCTCGAAACCGGCGCCGCGCATGTGCCCAACCCAACCCCAACAGCAGCCGCAAGAGGGGTCCTTCCAGACCTCGATCCGGACGGCCGCAGGGGCGGCCTGCGCCGTCGTCACACCGATCGCCGCCACGGCGAGGAGCAGCGCCCCTCGCCGGGCCACCATCGTCGCGCCGGTGCTGCTCACAGGCCACGCCTCCGCATGTCCTGAAGGTGCTCCGCCAGCAGCTCGTCGGCGGTGCGCTTCTGCTCGTCGGACAGCGCCTCGTAGAGCGGACCCGCGGCCGCCATCATCGTGCGCGTGGCATCGAGCTGCACCGACAGCAGCGCAATCCGGCCCTCGAGCTGGGCCGGCGCTGTCGCGGGCTGCGCCGCTTGGATCACCTGAGCATAGGCCTGCCGGAGCCTCTCCGCCGCGGCCCGGGCGGCGTCGGCGAACACGCTCCACTGCGGCGCCTGTGCCTCAGTGACGCGAAGCACGGCACGGACGTAAGCGAGATGCGCGTCGATGCGCTCGAAGTGCCGTAGGGCGCCCGGACCCATTGCGCCGCCCCGCAGCTCCATCGTCATGCCCATCATGCCAGGGGCCATCGTGCCGGGGCCCATCGTGCCAGGGGCCATCGTGCCGGGGCCCATCGTGCCGGAGCCCATCATGCCGGTCCCGGCGGGAGGGGCCATCCCCATGCCCCGGCGGCCGCCGTCGCGCCCGTCGTCGTCGACATCGACGCGAATGCCGGGGCCGACGTTGATGATGACGTTCATCGGCGCCCCGCCCGCACCATGGTGCATCATCATGCGCCGTCGACCACCTTCGTCAGGCGCGCCCATCATGTCGCCGCCGCGACCCATCATCCCCCGACCACCCATCATCATGCCCGGGCCACCCATCGAGCCGGTGCCAGGCGAACGTCCGGGCGCGCCACGTGTGGAGGACGGCGGCACGGCGGCGGGCGGCGCGGCCTGGGCCGTGACGGCACCCTCCGGATGGTGGACCGCATGGTCCGGATCGGCTTGCGTCGTTTGCGCGGCGACGGTGCCGCCGAGCGCGATGCCGACGGTGATCGCGGCAAGGGTCGCCCGCATGGTCAGCCTGCTGGTTGTCATGGCTATCTCTCCTTCGTCCGTTCGCCGCGGTCAGCCCGCGACCCAGGTCACGCCGTTCGGTGTCCGCCCGACGCGGAAGCGCCGGGTTACTGTCTGCGCGGCCGTGTCGATCTCGGCCACCGTGCCGTCATAGAGATTGGTCACGTAGGCGCGCCTGCCGTCGCCGGCCACCACCACGCCGTGCGCGCCGAGCCCGGTTTCGATCGTGGCCGCCACCGCCCCGGCCGCGACGTCCACGGCGGAGACCGTGCTCCCTGGCGCGGTCCGCGTACCCTCGTTCGCAACGTAGAGCAGCCTTCCGTCGGGCGTGGCGAAGACCTGCACCGGGCCGCGTCCCACCGCGATCCGCCGCGTCACCCGGCGCGAGGCGGCGTCGATCTCGGCCACCGCGTCGGCCCCGCGCAGCGAGACGTAGGCGCGTGACCCGTCCGGTACGAACCCGACCTGCACGGGCGAGGGGCCGACCGGCACACGCGCCACCTCGGCGCCGCGCCCGACGTCCACGACGGAGACGCTGCCGTCCTTGACGTT
This sequence comes from Alphaproteobacteria bacterium, assembly GCA_020852355.1. GTDB lineage: Bacteria > Pseudomonadota > Alphaproteobacteria > ATCC43930 > Allostellaceae > Allostella. Next base: position 3,156 of record JADZBA010000116.1, on the reverse strand, counting down.
GGCGATCCAGGCCTCGCGGCCGTCGGGGGTAAGGCGGAGACCGTGCGGGTAGTCGCCAACCCGGACCGGCGCCAGCGCACGGCCCGCCTCCAGATCCAGCACCAGCAGCGCGTCGGCCTCCGCGTCGGTCGCATAGGCGATTCGCCCGGCGGCGTCGGCGACGACATGCGCCGGGTGGTGCCCGGCGGCGATCTCCGCCACCGCGCGGGGCGCACCGCCGGCGACCGGCTCGAGCACCACGAGCCGACCCGCGCCGGCGCTCCTATGCCCCGGACCGTGCGGTCCTGCGACGGCGACGCCGAGGGCGAGCAGCCGTCGCCCGTCCGCCGTCGCCTGGACGTTGTGGGGCGCGATCGAGATCCGCGTCGCCGTCACGCGGCCGGTCGCGAGGTCGATGGCGCTGATCGCGGCCGCGCCCTCGTCGGCGGTAAAGACGGTGCCCCCGCGGCCGGCGGTCGCAGCCCGCTGTGCGGCGGCCGGCAGGGCAAGCGATACGCCGAGGGCAGCGAGGCAGAAGGTGGCCTCGCGGCGCGAGAGGCTGGACACCTGATCCTCCATCATGGGTGCGCGCTGTCCATAGGCTGGCGACGCCGTGTTGCGCCTGTTCGGCACGATCGCGACAAAACATTGCAGCCGCGCGGGTCGGCCTCTGACCCGCCCCGGACAGATGTGGCGGCGGCCCGGCCGACGCGGCAATGTTTCGTCATGGAGGCGCAACGCGCCCTTCGCGCGACGGTTCTAATGGGTTAGGTGAAAGCCGCGATTGCAGGAACGCTGCGGGCGACCGGCTTGCCTACATGCCCCAGGAAGACGCACTCATGACGATCGGCCGCCATCGCGCCTCGCCCGGCCCGTGCCGGGTCCAGGCGCGCTTCGATCCAATCGATGGGGCCTGACGTCGCCGCCATGGCCCCCGCCGCCACCGAACCCGCCGAGCCGCGGCCCGACATCGACCCAGAGGCGCACCTCCTTGTCGTCGAGGACGACCTGGAGATGCGCACGCTGATCGTCAGGTTCCTGCGGCAGAACGGCTTCCGCGTCACCGGGGTCCGCGACGGCCGGGAGATGTGGGAAACGCTGGGCCACGCACCCGTGGACCTCGTGCTGCTCGACATCATGTTGCCGGGCCAGTCTGGCCTCGACCTCTGCCGGGCGCTGCGGGCGAAGAGCGCCGTGCCGATCATCATGGTCACCGCCAAGGGAGACGAAACTGACCGCGTGGTGGGTCTCGAGCTCGGCGCGGATGACTACCTGCCGAAGCCGTTCAGCCGCGCCGAGCTGCTCGCACGCATCCGCGCTGTTCTGCGCCGGACCGGGCCGGCCGGCCAGGACCGCACCGCTGGCGTATCCGGCGACCGTATTGCCTTTGCCGGCTGGACGCTCGACACCCGCCGGCGCGAGCTGATCGCGCCGGATGGCAGCACGGTGGATCTCTCGGGCGGCGAGTACGATCTGCTGCTCGCCTTCTGCGAGCACCCGCAACGCGTGCTCTCGCGCGACCAGCTCCTCGACCTCGCGCGCAACCGCATGGCCTTCGGCACCGACCGCTCGGTGGACGTCATGGTCAGCCGCCTGCGCCGCAGGGTGGAGCCGGCGGAGGACAGCCCGGCGGTCATCAAGACCGTGCGTGGCGCAGGCTATATGTTCGTGCCGGCGGTGAAGCGGGAATGATCTTCCGGTGGACGGCCCCCGACACGCTAGCGGGCAGGGTGGTCCTGGTCCTGCTCGCCGGGCTGCTCGTCTTCCACCTGGGCAGCCTCTGGCTGCACCAGATTGGCACCGAGGCGGTGCTCGGCACGACGCGCGAGGGGCAGCTCGCCGAGCGCCTCGCCGCCGCCAAGCGAGCCGTCGCCGCCCTGCCGCCGGATGAGCGCGACCGCACCGCTCACGCCCTCTCCTCCGCCAGCCTCGACGTACACTGGAGCGAGATCAGCGCCGTCCGCCTGATGGACGAGACGAGCCCGCGCGTCGAGGCGTTGCGCGCCCGCCTGATCGAGCTGGTGCCAGAGTTGGCCGTCGGGGGGCTGCGGCTCGGCTTTGCGGACGAGGGTGGCGGCCCGCCCGGGGGCGCCGCCTCCCGCCATCTCCTCGTCGGCGCCTTGCAGTTCAAGGACGGAACTTGGCTGAACTTCGGCGCCGCGCTGCTCGGCCCGGCGGTGCCGGAGCACGCGATACTTCTCTCTACCACGGCGATGGGGATGGGAATCCTGCTGGTCGGCCTGTTCGTGGTGCGCGGCATCAATCGACCGCTGGACCGGCTCGCCGAGGCGGCGGACGGGATCGGCAAGGCAGGGCGGGATGCCGAGGCATCCCCTCTGCCCGACACCGGGCCGCGCGAAGTGCGGCGCGCGGCGCAGGCCTTCAATCGCATGCAGGCGCGCATCGACCGCCTGATCACCGACCGCACCCAGGCGCTGGCCGCAGTCAGCCACGATCTGCGCACGCCGATCGCGCGGCTGCGGCTGCGCGCGGGCTTCGTGGACGACCCGGAGGCGCAGCGCGCGATGGACGCCGACCTCGACGAGATGGAGGCGATGATCGGCGCGACGCTGGCCTACCTGCGCGGCGACACCGAGCGCGAAGAGCGCCGCTCGGCCGATCTTGCCGCCATGCTCGAGACGCTGTGCGATGCGGTCGTCGATGCGGGCCTCCGGGCGGAGTACGCGGGGCCGGGCCAGGCGCGGCTGCTCTGCCGGCCCGTCGCGCTGAAGCGGGCCTTCGCCAACCTGATCGACAACGCGGTGAAGTACGGCGGCGCGGCGCGGGTGACGCTGGAGGATGCGCCGGGCGCGGTGACGGTGCGGATCGAGGACGACGGCCCCGGCATCCCCGAGGCGGCCATGGCGGTGGTGTTCGAGCCGTTCCGGCGCCTCGAGGCCTCCCGCAATCGTGGTACCGGCGGCAGCGGACTTGGCCTGACGATCGCGCGCCAAGTGGTCGAGGCGCATGGCGGCACGGTCGCCCTCGCAAACCGGCCGGGTGGCGGGCTGACGGCCACCGTGCGACTGCCGATACCGCCCCCGTCTGTCTGATCGGTGCTTTGCTCCTGGAGCAGAACGACGATTGGGCCGTCCAGCGTGCCCGCTACGTGAGCCTGGAAACCGTCGCTCCCCTCGGCGATGATCCCTTCGTCAGCCTGCCAGACGTCGCGGCCTG
>JADZBA010000115.1 GCA_020852355.1 Alphaproteobacteria bacterium | reverse complement strand
ATCGCGGCCGACCGCCGCGTAGACCGCGTAGGGCACGTCGCCCAGACGCTGCGCGGAGGCCTGCGGCGGGTCGGGCCGCCCCAGGCGCACCGCGAGGTCCGCCTCGCGCCGGGCGAGGCTGAGGTTGCGGTTGTCGGCCTGCAGCTCGACGCGCAGCCGGCGGCCGGCCAGCAGTTCCGGCAGCGCGGGGGCGAGCAGATGGTCGACCATGAAGGCGACAGCGGTCAGCCGCAGGGTACGCGCCGGGCCGGGCGCACCCGGGCCGAACGACCGCTCCGCCGCCAGCAACTCCGTCTCGGCCGTCTCGATCCGCGGCAGCAGGCCGAGGCAGGCCGCGGTCGGCCTGAGGCGGGTGCCCTGCCGCTCGAAGAGCCGCAGCCCGACCGCCTCCTCCAGGCGCCGCAAACGCCGCGCCGCGGTCGTGGGGTCGACCCCCAGAGCGGCGGCGGCGGACGCCAGCGTTCCCTGGCGCGCCATCAGCAGGACCGCGCGCCATCCATCCCAATCGGCCATGACTGCAAATTCGCAGGTAGGGGACCGATAGTCTCGGCTTTTCCGCCGTCTCGCCAGGGCCGATTGTCTCTCGGCAATCTCGGAGGAGAGCGATGGTGGCGGCGAAGACGCTGATGCAGATGGCCGGGGCCAGCCCGGTGCCTGCGCCGTTGGGCGAATCGGTCGTGGTCGTGATCGACGCGCAGCAGGAGTATGTCGACGGCCGCCTGCCGCTGCCGGGCGCGGCACCGGCGTTGGCGGCGATCGCGCGGCTGCTGGCGCGCGCCCGAGCCGCCGGCACGCCCGTCATCCACGTCGCCCATGTCGGCAAGGCGGGCGGGCTGTTCGACCCCGACGGGCCCGGCGGGCAGATCGCCACGCCGGCGCGGCCGGAGCCGGGCGAGACGGTGGTGACCAAGGGCCTGCCCAACGCGTTCGCGGGCACCGGCCTGCAATCCGCGCTGCGGGCGACCGGACGCTCGACGCTGGTGCTGGCCGGCTTCATGACGCACATGTGCGTCAGCTCGACCGCGCGCGCCGCCCTCGACCTCGGCTGGCGCACGACGGTGGTGGCCGACGCCACCGCGACACGGGCGCTGCCCGATCCGACGGGCGGCGCGGACATCGACGCCGAAGCACTGCAGCGCGCCGCGCTGGCGGCGCTCTCCGACCGCTTCGCGACCGTGGTGACGGTCGACGGCCTACCCGGCTGAGCGGGCGGTCAGCGCCCGCACGCGCCCACGCAGCTCCGGCAGCGCCTCGGCCGCGAACCAGGGATGGCGCTTCAGCCAGCCGGTGTTGCGCCAGCTCGGATGCGGCAGCGGAAAGTATCGCGGCAGGAAGCTGCGCCAGGCCGCGACCGTCTCGGTCAGGGTCGGCATCGCGCGCTCGCGCAGGTGCCAGCGCATCGCGTACTGGCCGATCAGCAATGTCAGCTCGATCCCCGGCAGGGCGGCCGCCAGCCGCGGCTGCCACAGCGGCGCGCATTCCGGCCGCGGCGGCGCGTCGCCGCCGCGCGGCAGCCGCCCGGGATAGCAGAAGCCCATCGGCGCGATGACGACGCGCGCCTCGTCGTAGAACGTCTCGCGGTCGAGCCCGAGCCAGTCGCGCAGCCGGTCGCCGCTGGCGTCGTTGAACGACAGGCCCGTCTCGTGCACCCGCGTGCCCGGCGCCTGGCTGGCGATCAGCAGGCGGGCGCCCGCGCGGCCCCGCACCACCGGCCGCGGCCCGAGCGGCAGGGCGGCGGCGCAGACCCGGCACGCCCGGATCTCGGCCAGCAGGCGATCGAGGTCCTCGCTCATGGGCCGGCGAGCAATGCGGCGACGACGCCGGCGGCCGGCCGGACGTTGCCCGACGTGCCGATCGACACGAAGAGGCCGCAGCCGACGACCGCCGCGTCGAGGAGGGCGCGGCGCCGCGCGTTGTAGAAGGCGTGGACGGGCACGCGATCGCGGGCGAACGCCTCGGGCGTCGCCACGTCCTCGATGCGCACGGTGGCCCAGATGCCGTCGGCGTCGCGGAACGTGTGCAGGCCCGATTCCCGCGAGATGCCGGCACCGGTCAGCACGACGATCGGGGTGTCCCCGGCTATGACCATGCTGCCGGTCCCTCTCCCTGGCCCAGCGGATACTCCGCCTCCGCGCGGTGGATTGCGCCCTCGTGCGCGAGGAAGCTCGAATAGAGGACGATGCGATCGGCGACGAAAGGTTCCGCGCGGAACAGCGAATGGGCCGCGACGAAGCCCTGCACGCGATGCGCCGGCGCGCCTTTCAAGCGTGCCAGGGTCACGTGCGGGGCGAACTTGCGGCCCTCGCGCGGGCAGCCGGCGCGGGCGACCGCCGCCTCGACCCGGTCGCGGAGATGGACGAGCGGCGGCGTGCGCTCCACCGCCGCGTAGAGCAGCCGCGGCTTCTCGCCCTCGCCGAAATGGTCGACGCCGGCGACGCGGATCTCGACCGCCGGTGCGCGCAGCCCGGCGAGCGCCTCGTCGATGTCCGAGGCCGTCCCCTCGTCGACCTCGCCGATGAAACGCAGCGTCAGGTGCATGTCGTCGGCGTCGACCCAGCGTGCGCCGGGGACGCCCCCGCCCAGAGATGCGAGCTGCCGCCTGAGGGCTTCGGGCAGGTCGATCGCGACGAAGAGGCGGATCATCGCGCGCCGGGTCGGGGGATGGGATCGAGGCGGAAGCGGCTGCCGCGCAGGTCGCTGCGCCCGAGACGGCGGTATTCCATGGGGGCGGCTCCGGGGCGGGCGATCAAAGGAAGAGGGTGAGGATCCCGGTATAGCCGTAGAGACGGGTGTGGAATATCTCCCCGTTGGCGAAGAAGCCGGCGATCGGCACCGGGCCCAGCGCGGCGCGGATCGCCGCCATCTCCGCGGCGTCGGGGCCGAACAGGTTGGGGCCGCGGGCGATGCAGCTGCAATAGACCGCGCCGCGGGCGCCCTCGCCGCCGCGCCGCTTGAGGTCCGCCAGCATGCGCTCGAGGTCGCGGGTGGCGCTGTCGCGGTCGCGGGCGCAGAAGAACAGCGTGTCGCCGGCCGCCACCGCCTCGCCGACCGCGACCCAGCCGCGCTCCGGGTCGATCGCCATGAGGTTGCGCACGAGATAGTCCGCACGGTCCGAGCCGGCGACCGGGAAGGCGACATGGACGCGGCCGGCGGCGCGGCGCAGGTCGGCGGCGAGCGCCGGGCCGATATCTTCCAGCAGCGCCTCCAGCGCCGGCCGGCCGTCGAGGGACACGACGACGTTGCCGTCGGCGGCGGTCACCCGCCGGTGCGGCCCGATCGGCCGGCAACCCTGGGTGAGGCCGGTGGCCACGGCGACGGCGGCACCGAAGAGGGCGCCGGATACGCCGCCGACCTGCGGCGCCCCGGCGCAATGCACGGCCGGCGCCGCGGTCGCCATCAGTCCGCCGACGAGGAAAGCGCCGCTGCCCGCGGCCACGCTCTCCAGGAGGGCCGGCAGCGCCTGGTCGCGCGGATCGCCGTGGACCAGCGCCAGCGCCGGGTTCGCCTGGACCAGCCAGCCCCGCCCGTCGCCGGGCAGCGTCGCGGCCGCGGGATCGCGCAGCCGGAAGGTGCGGAAGCCGTCCTCGGGCAAGGCCGCCATCATCAGGGATGCCGCCGGTGCGTCCACCGCCTCCAGCCCGTCGCCGACGACGCCGAGGCCGACGCCGCCGATCCAGGCGGCCACGCCCGACGCGCGCTGCAGCCAGGCGAGCGCGTCGGGGAAGGCGCCCGCCGCCGCCTCCGACAGGTAGAGGAATCCGAGATTGGCGCCCCGCGGCATCGGACCGAGCCGGGCCCAGGCGGCGGCGACCGCCGCCATCCCGTCCCTGCCCGTCGCCGCACCGGCGCGAAAGCCACTCATCATCGCCTCGCCGCCAGAAGCTAGGCGCATCCCGCCACGGTTGGCAATCGCCGGCGGACTCGCGTACAAACCGCGGCCGATGCGCGTCGCTGTCGTCACCCCCTATTTCGACGAGCCGGTCGAGTGGCTGCGCCGCGGGCACGAAAGCGTGCTCGGCCAGGGTGTCGACGCCACCCATTTCCTGGTCGCCGACGGCAGGCCGGACGCGACGGTGGCGTCGTGGGACTGCCAGCACATCGTCCTGTGCCGCAACCACGCCGACTGGGGCAACACGCCGCGCATGGCCGGCGGGCTGTCCGCGGCCTCCCAGGGCTTCGACGCCGTCGCCTATCTCGACGCCGACGACTGGTTCCTCGACGGCCACCTGGCGAGCCTCCTCGCCCTCGCCGAGCGCGGCGAGGGCGAGCTGTGCACCAGCCGGCGCCTCCTCCACCGCATCGACGGCACCGCGATCGGCCCATGCACCAGGGTCGACGGCACGACGACGGTCGACGGGAGCGGTATGCTCCTCACCCGCACGGCCTTCGCGGTGCTCGGCGTCTGGTGCCTGGTGCCGCCGGACGTGGTGCGCGACGCGCCGCAGACCGTGCTGGGCTATCTCCAGCTCCGCCGCCGGTCGATCGCGACCACCGGCCGAGCGACCGTCGCCAGCCGGCAGCGCAGCCGGCAGATGAACCCGCAGATGCCGCCGTCGCGCTGGGATGGCCACCTGCGCGACGAGCCGCCGCGCGATCCCGCGGCGGCGCGCCGGTGGTGGCACACGCTCACCATCGCGGACCGGACGGCCTACATCCGGCGGATGGGGGCCGACTGATGCGACGCGTCGCGATCGTCACGCCCTATCACGGCGAGCCGCTGGCCTGGATCGCCAAGGCCAATGCCAGCGTCCGCATGCAGACGCATCCGACGACCCATATCCTGGTCGGCGACGGCAAGCCCGAGCCGGCGATCGACCGCTGGGACGCGCAGCACATCGTCATGCCCGCCGGGCACCGCGACTGGGGGCACACGCCGCGGGCGATCGGCGCGCTGTCCGCCGCCGCCCAGGGCTTCGACGCCATCGGCTTCCTCGATGCCGACAACTGGCTGTATCCCGACCACGTCGCGACCCTGCTGGCCCTGCAGGAGCGCGACGGGCTGGAGGTCGCCTCGTCGCTGCGCGTCATGCACCATGTCGACGGCCGCCTGCTGCACCGCTGCCAGCTCGTCGACGGCATCGAGACCTTCGACACCAACTGCCTGATGATGTTCCCGCCGGCCTACAGCTGCTTCGCGGTGTTCGCCCTGGTGCCGACCTCGGTACGCTACATCGCCGACCGCTGGGTCTCGATCTGGCTGAAGCGGCGCGGCCGCAAGATCGGCTGCACCTTCAAGGCGACCGTCGCCTACCGCGTGCGCTACCGCCATTTCTACGAGACATCGACGATGCCCATCCCGACCGAGCACATCGTCGACCTGAAGATCCCGCATCCGCGCGAGCTGCGCGACTGGTGGCTGGCCCTGCCCGCCGAGGAGCGCGAGCGGCAGCTCCGGATCATGGGAGCGAGCTGAGGCCGGGCGAGGCCGTCAGGGCAGCGCGTACGGGACGACGACGAACGGGAAGCGGTGGCTCACGAGGCGTCCCATTCCCGGCGCAGCCCAACCTGCCACGCCAGGCCGTCGCCGTGCTTCCACATGCCCGACGTCTGATCGAGAAGGGCCGGCAGCGCCGGTTTCCGGCGCCGGCTCTCCTCGGCGCGATAGCGCGCGACGGCCTCGCGCACGATGGCCGTCATCGGCCGTCGCGTCTCACGCGCCTTGCGGTCGAGCCACGCCTTCTCCTCCGGATCGAGGCTGATCACCGTGCGCACCATCGCGCCACACCCCTGCCATGATATCGATTGCCGACGGCACGATATCATGGCCCGCGACATTCCAGCGAGGCGTCGGCAGCGCGGCGTCATCGCCTGACGGTTGCCCCGTCGCGCGATAAGCCCTAGACAGGATCGGCGCCAGCCACCGCAGGACCCATGCCCGACGCCGCCATTTCCGCCCCCCCGACGGACGCCGCGCGCACCGTCGCGCGCATCCTGGTCGAGATCGAGGCGGTGCTGTTCCGCCCGGAGCAGCCGTTCATCGTCACCTCGGGGCGCGCCAGCCCGGTCTATATCGACTGCCGGCGGATCATCTCGTTCCCGCGGGCGCGGCGGCGGATCATGGACCTCGCCGCGACCTGCATCGAGGACGAGGTCGGCTTCGAGAACATCGACGCGGTCGCCGGGGGGGAGACCGCCGGCATCCCGTTCGCCGCCTGGATCGCCGAGCGGCTGATGCTGCCGATGCAGTACGTGCGCAAGAAGCCCAAGGGCTTCGGCCGCGACGCCCAGATCGAGGGCGCGCTGAAGGAGGGCAGCCGGGTCCTGCTGGTCGAGGACCTGGCGACCGACGGCGGCAGCAAGCTCAACTTCGTGACCGCGCTGCGCAACGCCGGGGCCACCGTCGCGCACACGTTCGTGGTCTTCCACTACGGCATCTTTCCCGAGAGCGTCGCCGGCCTGAAGGCGGAAGGCGTCGCGCTGCACGCGCTCTGCACCTGGTGGGACGTGCTGGCGACCGCCGAGGCCGAGGGCTACTTCCCGCCGCCGACCACGCGCGAGGTCCGCGCCTTCCTCGAACGGCCGGTCGAATGGTCGCTGGCGCACGGCGGCAAGCTGTGAGCCGGCGCGCCGGCGGCCGGCACGGCAGCGTCTGATCGCCGATGCGCCGGCGGCGGCCGATCCTCGCGTCGCTCTGCCTCCTCCTCGCGCTGGCGCTCGTCCGGCCGGGGCCGGCAGCGGCGGCCAAGGACGAGCTGGTGATCGGCATCACCCAGTTCCCGTCGACGCTCCACCCCAACATCGACAGCATGATGGCCAAGAGCTACGTGCTGGGCATGACGCGGCGGCCGTTCACCGCCTACGACCGCAAGTGGCAGCTCGTCTGCATGCTGTGCGTCACCCTGCCGACCATCGAGAACGGGCTCGCCAGGCCCGTCGACCTGCCCGACGGCAGGCGCGGGGTCGAGGTGACCTACACGATCCAGCCCGGCGCGCGCTGGGGCGACGGCGTGCCGGTGACGACGAAGGACGTCGTCTTCACCTGGGAGATCGGCCGGCACCCGATGAGCGGCGTCACGAGCGCCGAGGGCTATCGCCGCATCACCCGGATCGACGTCAAGGACGAGCGCACCTTCACCGTCCATGTCGACCGCCTGACCTACGAGTTCGCCGCCAGCGGCAGCTTCCAGCTGGTGCCCGAGCATCTCGAGCGCGAAGCCTTCGCCGATCCGGCGCAGTATCGCTTCCGCACGAAGTTCGATACCGACCCGACCAATCCGGGGCTGCATTTCGGCCCCTATCGCATCGTCGAGGTGGCGTCGGGCTCGCACATCGTGCTGGAGCGCAACTCGACCTGGTATGGTCCGCCGCCGGCGTTCCGGCGCATCGTCGTGCGCGCGATCGAGAACACGGCGGCGCTCGAGGCCAACCTTCTGTCCGGAGCGATCGACTACATCGCGGGCGAGCTCGGCCTGTCGCTCGAGCAGGCGATGGCCTTCGAGACCCGCCACCGCGACCGGTTCGCCGTCGCGTACAAGCCGGGACTGGTCTACGAGCATATCGACCTCAACCTCGACAACCCGATCCTCAAGGACCGCCGGGTGCGCGAGGCCCTGCTGCTGGCGATCGATCGCGAGAAGCTGACCCAGAGCCTGTTCGGCGGCCGCCAGCCGGTCGCCCGCGGCGCCATCCATCCGCTCGACTGGATCCATGCCGACGACCTGCCGGCCTACGCCTACGACGCCAGGCGCGCCGCGGCGCTGCTCGACGAGGCTGGCTGGACGCGCCAGGGCGGCGGCACCCGCCTCAATGCCGCCGGCGAGAAGCTGACGTTCGAGCTGATGACGACGGCCGGCAACCGCACGCGCGAGCTGGTGCAGCAAGTGCTGCAGAGCCAGTGGCGCCAGGTCGGCATCGAGGTCCGGCTGCGCAACGAGCCGCCGCGCGTCTTCTTCGGCGAGACCGTCACCAAGCGGCGCTTCCCGGCGATGGCGATGTTCGCGTGGCTGTCGGCGCCGGAGAGCGTGCCGCGCACGACCCTGCATTCGCAGAGCATCCCGCGCGCGGACAACAACTTCAGCGGCCAGAACTCGACAGGGTACGCGAACCCCGAGATGGACCGGCTGATCGAGGCCATCGAGGTCGAGCTCGACCGCGACAGGCGCCGCGCCCTGTGGCACGCCCTGCAGCATCTCTACGCGCAGGACCTGCCGGTGCTGCCGCTGTTCTTCCGTTCGGACTCGTTCATCCTGCCGCGCTGGCTCTCCGGCATCGAGCCGACCGGGCATCAGTATCCGACCACCCTGTGGGTCGAGAACTGGCGCGACGCCCGCCCGTGACGATCCCGACCGGCCAACGCTGATCGCCGCCGGGCGACCGTGAGCCGGTTCCTCGTCCATCGGTTCCTCCAGGCCGCCGCCCTCGTGGCGATCATGTCGTTCGCCTGCTACGCGCTGATCGGGCTGATGCCGGGCGATCCGATCGACCTGCTGCTGTCGTCCGATCCGCGCCTCACGCCCGAGGACGTGGCGCGGCTGAAGGCGCTGCACGGACTCGACCGGCCGCTCGTCGAGCGCTACCTCGCCTGGCTGGAGAAGGCGGTGCACGGCGAGTTCGGCTATTCCCGGCTCTATGCCCAGCCGGCCGCCGGCGTGCTGTGGCCGCGGCTGGTCAACACGGCGGCGCTGATGGGGACGACCCTGGTGCTCGCCGCCGGCCTCGCCCTGCCGATCGGCGTCGCCGCGGCGGCGCGCGCCGGCACGCGCTTCGACCGCATCGTCAACGCGCTGTGCTTCGCCGGCATCTCGGTGCCGACCTTCTGGCTGGCGCTGATCCTGATCCTGGTGTTCGCGGTCTCGCTCGGCTGGCTGCCGGCCGCCGGCATCCCGATGGCGCGCGACCCCGGCGTCGTCGATCGGCTGCGCCACCTCGTGCTGCCGGTCGCCACCCTCGCGCTGGCCACGCTCGGCGGCCATGTGCGCTACGTCCGCGCCGCCATGGTCGAGGCGCTGCACCAGGATTTCATCCGCACCGCCCATGCCAAGGGCCTGGCGCCGCGGCGCGTGCTGTGGCGCCACGCCCTGCGCAACGCGCTGCTGCCCTACGTCACCGTGCTGGCGCTGGATTGCGGCACCCTGGTCTCCGGCGCGCTCGTGACCGAGACGATGTTCGGCTATCCCGGCATGGGCAAGCTGATCTTCGATGCCGTCATGGGCAACGACTACAATCTGGCGCTGCTGGCCCTGCTGCTGGTGACCGCGCTCACGGTCGCCTGCAACCTCGCGGCCGACCTCGTCTACGCCGCCCTCGACCCGCGGATCCGCCAGCGATGAGCGCGCCCGGGATCCGCCGTCGCGACTTTGCCGCACGCCTGTGGCGGCGGCCGGGCGCGCGCGCCGCCGTGCTCGTGCTGGCGCTGCTCGCGGGCGGGGCACTGGCCGCCCCGGTGCTCGCCGGGCTGATGGGCCGCGACGCCGAGACCGTCGACCTGCTGGCACGGCTGGCGCCCCCTTCCCTCGCCCACCCGCTCGGCACCGACGAGCTCGGCCGCGACACGCTGCTGCGCCTGCTCTATGGTGGCCGGGTGTCGCTGCTGGTGGGCCTCGTCGGCGCCGTCGCCGCGGCGACGCTGGGCACGCTGATCGGCCTCGTCGCCGGCTATTTCGGCGGCCGCGTCGACGCCCTCCTGATGCGCCTCTGCGACGGCTTCCTCGCGCTGCCGCTGCTGCCGCTGCTGATCGTGCTCGCGGCCATCGACCCGGCCAAGCTGGGCGTGCCGCAGAGCCTGGCGGGGGGCGACGACGCCAGCATCTACCGCATCGTCGCCCTGGTGGCGCTGGTCGGATGGACCGGCGTGTCGCGGCTGGTGCGCGCGACCGTGCTGTCGCTGCGCGAGCGCGACTTCGTGACCGCCGCGGTATCGATCGGCGCCGGCCCCTGGCGCATCATGCTGCGCCATCTGCTGCCCAACGCCCTTTCGCCGATCCTGGTCGCCACGACGCTGGCCGTCGGCAGCGTCATCCTCGTCGAATCGGTGCTGAGCTTTCTCGGCCTCGGCATCCAGCCGCCGATGGCGAGCTGGGGGTCGATGCTGACCAACGCCCAGGAGCTGATCACCACCGCGCCCGAGCTCGCGGTCTATCCCGGCCTGCTGATCTTCGCGACCGTGGTCGCCTGCAACGTGCTGGGCGACGCCCTGCAGGAGGCGATCGACCCGCAGCAGCAGGCCCGCGAGAGCGGCGCGTGACGGCGCCCGACGCGTTCGCCACGGCAACATCGGCCGCGGCGTTGGGGAAGCTCGCCCGCCAGCTCGCCGGATTCCTGACGGCGGCCCGCGCCGACACGCGGGCCCCCTACGCCGCCCGTGCGCTCCACCGCGCCTTCGACACGCTCGCCGCGCGTCTGCCGCCGCGCGAGCCGCTCGCCTGCCGCGCGGGCTGCAACTACTGCTGCCACCAGGTGGTGTCGGCGCGGGCCGCCGAGATCTTCCTTCTCGCCCGCACCGTTCGCGCGCTGCCCGCCGCGGAGGCGACGGCGCTCGCCGGCCGCGTCGCCGACGCCGCGGCCGCGACGGCCGCCATGGACGTGGCCGAGCGCCATCGCCGCAACGTTCCCTGCCCGCTGCTCGTCGACGGGCGCTGCGCCGTCTACGCCGACCGGCCGCTGGCCTGCCGCGCCTTCGCCTCGCACGACGTCGAGGCCTGCCGGCGCGCGTTCGCGCACGAGCCGGCGACGATCCCGGTGCCGCGCACGGCGATGGCGCTGCGCGCCTTCGTCACCACGGCCGCCGAGGCTGCGGCCCGCAGCGCCCGGGTGCCGGACGACCAGTACGAGCTGATCGGCGGCCTGGCGTTGGCACTGGCCGACCCGCAGGCCGAGGCGCGCTGGCAGGCGGGCGAGGACGTGCTGGCACCGGCAGCCGCGCGCCGGCTGCTGCCGCGCTGACGTCAGGCGCGCACCAGGCCGGGCAGCGCGGCGACGGCGGCGCTATCCGGAAAGACCTTGCGGTCGAGATCGGCCCGGCCGACCCGCATGTGCTGGGCGAGCACGCCCTTCATCACGGCACGGAGGTCGGTGGTGGGCGCGAGATCGCGGCCGTCGTGCAGGCGGTCGGCGGCGAGGCCCGGCCAGGTGCCGGCGACGCGGCCGCCCGCGACGGCGCCGCCGAGCAGCAGCACGGCAGCGGCCGTGCCGTGGT
>JADZBA010000114.1 GCA_020852355.1 Alphaproteobacteria bacterium | reverse complement strand
GTCGCCCCGACCGAGGGTCGCGGCAGCAGGATCTCGGCGCCGCGCAGCCCCCGCGGCGCCGTTGCCCGGATCACGCCCCCCGCGAGGTCGATCTCCGCGCCCATGGCGCGCAGCCCGGCGAGATGGAAGTCGACGCCGCGCAGGCCGATGGCATCGCCGCCCGGCATCGGCAGGCTCGCCTCCCCGCAGCGGGCCAGCAGGGTTCCCAGCAGCAGCACCGACGCGCGCATGCGGGCGACGAGATCGCTCTCGATGCGCGTGGGATGGACCTGGTCGGCGCAGATCGTCAGCGACAGCCCGTGGCCTGCGCGCGACCAGTGCAGTCCGGCGCCGAGCCGCTGCAGCAGCGCCGCCAGCACCGCCACGTCCAGGCTGGCCGGCACGTTGTGCAGGGTGACGAGATGCGGCGTCAGCAGGGTCGACACCATGAGCGGCAGCACGGCGTTCTTCGCGCCGCTGATGCGGTAGGTTCCGGCGAGCGGCCGGCCGCCGCGGATCGTCAGGCGGCCGCCGGGATCGCCGCGCCACCAGGGCGCCGCGTCGGCCAGGGAGAACGGCATGGGTCGGGTCATGGCGCGGGGCTTTCCGGCTGGCGGTGACGGCGCCCGAGCGTAGCCCGGCCGCCACGTCCTGTCCGCTTTCCATCCGCTTCCGCGGTCGGTCCGCCTTGCCGGGACTCGCAGTTCGCCCTATAGGACCGTTTTCATGCCCTCCGCGCTGCCCCCGAGCCGCTTCCCCCATCGCCACCTCCTGGGAATCGAAGGCCTGACGGCGGGCGAGATCACCCACCTGATGGATCGTGCCGAGTCGTTCGTCGCGCAGAATCAGGCGGCGGACAAGAAGTCGGGCTCGCTGCGCGGCCGCACCATCATCAACCTGTTCTTCGAGAGCTCGACGCGCACCCGCACCTCCTTCGAGCTGGCGGGCAAGCGGCTCGGCGGCGACGTCATCAACATGTCGGTCGAGTACTCCGCCATGAAGAAGGGCGAGACGCTGATCGACACGGCGATGACCCTGAACGCCATGAACCCCGACGTGCTGTGCGTGCGCCATCCCGAGAGCGGCGCCGTCAAGCTGCTGTCCGACAAGGTCAACTGCGCCGTCGTCAACGCCGGCGACGGAACCCATGAGCACCCGACCCAGGCGCTGCTCGACGCACTGACAATCCGCCGGCGCAAGGGCCGGCTGCAGGGCCTCGTGGTGGCGATCTGCGGCGACGTGCTGCACAGCCGCGTCGCGCGCTCCAACATCGCCCTCCTCAACACCATGGGCGCCCGCGTCCGCGTCGTAGCGCCGCGCACGCTGCTGCCGGCCGCCATCGAGCGGCTCGGCGTCGCGGTCTTCCACGACATGCGCGCCGGCCTCGCCGACGCCGACATCGTGATGATGCTGCGCCTGCAGAACGAGCGGATGTCCGGCAGCTTCGTGCCTTCGGTGCGCGAGTATTTCCACTTCTTCGGCCTCGACTACGCCAAGCTCGCGGTGGCCAAGGCAGACGCCCTCATCATGCATCCCGGCCCGATGAACCGCGGCGTCGAGATCGACAGCGAGGTCGCCGACGACATCGACCGCTCGCTGATCCGCCAGCAGGTCGAGATGGGGGTCGCGGTGCGCATGGCCTGCCTGGAGGTGCTGGCGGAGAACCTCGCCGGCCGCAACGAGGCCGCGTGATGGGCCCTCTCGCCCTCGTCAACGCCCGCCTGTTCGACCCCACGAGCGGGCGCGACGAGACCGGCGCGCTGCTGGTCGTCGACGGCCGCATCGCCGCGGTCGGCGCCGACGCCGCGGCCCGGCTGCCGGCGGAGGCCGAGCGGATCGACTGCCGCGGCCACCTGCTGATGCCCGGCCTCGTCGACATGCGCGCGCAGCTCCGCGAGCCCGGCGAGGAGCATCTGGAGAACCTGACGACGGCGAGCCAGGCGGCGGCCGGCGCCGGCGTCACCACCATCGTCTGCCTGCCCAACACCAACCCCGTCATCGACGATGCCGCCGTCGTCGAGTTCGTGCGGCGGCGCGGGCGCGACATCGGCCTCGTGCGCATCCACCCCTACGCGGCGGCGACCAAGGGGCTCCAGGGCAAGGAGCTGACGGAGATGGGCCTGCTGGCCGAGGCCGGCGCGCTCGGCTTCACCGACGGCACGCGCGCGATCGCCAGCGCCGGCGTCATGCGCCGGGCGCTCGGCTACGCCCGCACCTTCGACCTGCTCGTCCTGCAGCACCCCGAGGAGCCGACGCTGTCCCATCCCGGCGGGATGAACGAGGGCGAGGTCGCGACGCGCCTCGGCCTGCCCGGCATCCCGTCCGTGGCCGAGACCATCCTGGTCGAGCGCGACCTGCGCCTCGTCGAGGTGACGGGCGCCCGCTACCACGCCGCGCACCTGTCGACCGCCGGCGCCGTCGCGGCGGTGCGCGCGGCCAAGCGCCAGGGCCTGTCGGTCACCTGCGACACCGCGCCGCCCTACTTCGCCCTGTCGGAGACGGCGGTCGGCGACTACCGCACCTTCGCCAAGCTCTCGCCGCCTCTGCGCAGCGACGGCGACCGGCGGGCGGTCGTCGAGGGGATCGCCGACGGCACCATCGACGCCATCGCCAGCGACCACGCGCCGCACGACCAGGATTCCAAGCGCCTGCCCTTCTCGTCGGCTGCGGCCGGCATCGTCGGGCTGGAGACGCTGCTGCCGCTGACGCTGGAGCTGGCGCACCAGGGGCTGGTGCCGCTGCGCCGCGCCCTCGACGCCGTGACCGGCGCGCCGGCGCGCATCCTGCGCCTCGACTGCGGCCGGCTCGCCGCCGGCGCCCCCGCCGATCTCGCGCTGGTCGATCTCGACCGCCCCTGGCGGATCGACGTCGACGCCTTCCGCTCGAAGTCGAAGAACTCGCCGTTCGACGGGCGGCCGGTGCAGGGCAAGGCGCTGATGACGGTGCTGGGCGGCCGCATCGTCCATCGCGCGACCGATTGAGCGCGCCGGTGGACGCCGCGACGGTGGAGGCCGGGCCGACCGCGGCGGACGTCGAGAGGCTGCTGCTGGCCGGTGAGATCGACGCCGCCCATGCCGCGGTCGCCGCCCGGGCGGAGCCCGAGGAGGAAGAGGCCGACTGGGCGCGCCTGCGCCTGATGCTGCTGCTCTGCGGCCGGCGCGACGTCACCCGCGACGGCGAGGCGCTGGCACGCCGGCTCGTCGCGGCCAAGGGACATCCGCCGGCCGACCTCCCCGCCCTGGCGGCGGCGCTGACGGCGGCGGTGCCGCTCGACCGGGCAGCGGCCATCGAGCGGCGCCTGGAGGTGCTCTCCCGCCGCCGGGCGAGCGCGCTGATGGCCGAGGGCAAGGCTGCGGAAGCCTCCGATCTGCTGGAGCAGACGATGGCCGCGCTGACCCAGTCGGCGGAGACGTTCCACCTCTACAGCCGGGTCTCCGCCGCCCTCGGCCGGCCGTCCGACACCGTCTTCGCGCTCGAGCGCGCCGTCGACCTCGCCCCCGACAACGTGGCGATGCGGGCCGATCTCGGCCTCGCCCACATCGCCGTCGGCGAGACGGCGCCGGCCGCCCGCATCATCGCCGGCCTGGAGCCCGATCCGGCCCGCCAGCCGGCGCTCTACACGAGCCTGCTGCGCGCCCTGGCGGAGAGCGGCGGGCCCGACACCGCGACGCTGCGCCGGGCCCATGCCGGCTATGCCGCCTTCGTGCGGGCACGCGGCCTGCCGCCGCGCCCCGACCGCGCTCCGGGAGAGCCGCCGAAGGTCGGTTTCCTGTGGCCCTACGGCGCGCGCGGCGCCGACTATCTCATGACGGCGCTGCTGCTCCATCGCGACCCGGCGCAGTGGTCGGCGCGGATCTACGGCAACGGCGTGCCCCGCCGGTTCCTCGAGACGACGCTGGCCGATCTCGCGACCGACCGCCTGCTGATCGACCGCATGTCCGACGCCGAGGTGGCGAAGCAGATGGTCGCCGACCGCATCGACATCCTGGTGCACTTCACCGCCCACGGCATCGGCGGCCGCCTCGGCGTGCTCGACCATTGCCCGGCGCTCAGCCACGTGGAATGGGTGGGCGGCCCGTGGCCGACGGGTCATCCCGCCGTCGACTGCCTGCTCGCCGATCCGGGCTGCGCCCCGCCGTCGGCGGACAACGGGACGGACACGCCGATCCTGCGCATGCCGGTGACGACCGCGCCGGTCGGCCTGCCGCTGGCCGCGGCCGACCGCATCGGCCGGGAGCGCACCGGCGAGGCGGGCATCGCCTTCGGATGGTTCGGCCCCCCGGGGCATGTGC
The DNA here is from genome assembly GCA_020852355.1 of Alphaproteobacteria bacterium. Classification (GTDB taxonomy): domain Bacteria; phylum Pseudomonadota; class Alphaproteobacteria; order ATCC43930; family Allostellaceae; genus Allostella. The sequence continues at coordinate 3,286 of JADZBA010000114.1, read as the reverse complement.
CGGAGGCGGTGGTCGGCGCGTGGGCGCGCATCGTCGGCGAGGTAGAGGGCAGCTTCCTGCATCTCGTGCACGAGGACTGGCGCATCGGGCGCGCGCGCCAGCGCCTGAACAACGGCTTCGTGTCGCGCGAGGTCAGCCACAAGCGCATCGCCTTCGAGCACGTCGCCGGGCTGGACGCGCGGCTGGAGCGCTGGCGGAAGATCGACATCGCGCTCGACGCGGTGCCGGTCGGCCATCTCGCGACGACGCTCGACGCGCTCGCCATGGGCGTGCCGGTCGTGACCGTCGCCGGCGACCGCATCGGCGGCCGCCACGCCGGCGCCGCGCTGCGGCTGCTCGGTCTCGACGATCTGGTCACCCCCGACCTCGACGCCTATGTCGCGGCGGCGATCGCCCTGGCCCGCTCGCCCGGTCGCCTGGCGGCGATCCGCCGCGAGCTGCCGGACCGGGTCCATGGCTCGCCGCTCGCCGACGGGGCGGCGCTGACCCGCGCCTTCGAGGCCCTGCTGCCGACGATGCTGGCCGCGGCGTCGCGGAGCACCCGGCCGTGAGCGGCATGACCCCGGCCCTGCTCGCGCTGCCGTTCGGCGTGCTGCTGGGCAGCATCCCGTTCGGGCTGCTGCTGACGCGCCTCGCGGGCCTCGGCGACATCCGCAGCATCGGCTCGGGCAACATCGGCGCGACCAACGTCCTGCGCACCGGCCGCAAGGACCTCGCCCTGGCGACCGTGCTGCTCGATGTCGGCAAGGGCACCGCGGCGGTGCTGCTCGCCGCCCCCTTCGGGCCCCTGCCCGCGGTGCTCGCCGCCCTCGGCGCCGTGGTCGGCCACATGTTCACGCCGTGGCTCGGCCTGCGCGGCGGCAAGGGGGTCGCGACGGCGTTCGGCGTGACGCTCGGCCTCGCCTGGCCGCTCGGCCTCGCCCTGGGCGGCGTCTGGCTGGCCATGGCGGTCCTGTTCCGCATGTCCTCGCTGGCCGCACTCACCGCCTGCGCCGCCGCCCCGCTGCTCTCCTGGCTGCTCGCCGCCTTCGCGGGCTCGGCCCCGCATCCCGAGCGCACCATCCTGATGGCCGCGGTCGCCGCCCTGGTGGCGATCCGCCACCACGAGAACATCCGCCGCCTGCTCGCCGGCACGGAGCCGCGGATCGGCCGCTCCGGCGGCCGCGGTTGACACGGGCGCGGCGGCTGCGTAGCCGTCGCTCCCGATGGTTGCATCCGGCGACGGTCCCCTGACGCCAGGCGAGCGGTCGGCGCGCTGGCGGCTGATCCGCAGCGAGCGCATCGGGCCGCTCTCCTGCATCGGCCTCGTCGAGCGCTTCGGCAGCGCCGAGGCCGCGACGGCGGCCCTCATCGACGGCACGATCGCAGCACCCGGCGTCCGCCTCGCCCCGGCCGCGACGGCCGCCCGCGAGGAAGAGCGGCTGGCGGCGCTCGGCGGCTGGGCGCTGGTCTGGGGCGAGCCCGACTATCCGGCCGCGCTGGCGGCCACCACCGACCCGCCGATCGTGCTGACCGGCCGCGGCCGCCGCGACCTGCTGGCGCGCCCCATGGTCGCCGTCGTCGGCGCGCGCAACGCGTCGGGCGCGGGACGGCGGTTCGCCGAGACGCTCGCCGCCGATCTCGGCGCGGCGGGATTCGTCGTGGTGTCCGGGATGGCGCGCGGGATCGACGCCGCCGCCCATCGCGGCGCGCTGACGACCGGCACGGCCGGCGTGCTCGCGACCGGGATCGACGTCGTCTACCCCGAGGAGAACCGCTCGCTCCATGATCGCCTCGGGGTGGATGGCCTGCTGCTCTCGGAGGCCCAGCCGGGCAGCCAGCCGCGGGCCGAGCAGTTCCCGCGGCGCAACCGCATCGTCGCCGGCCTGGCGTTCGGCGTGGTGGTCGTCGAGGCCGCGGAGCGGTCGGGATCGCTCATCACGGCGCGCCTCGCGGTCGAGCAGGGACGCGAGGTGTTCGCCGTCCCCGGATCGCCGCTCGATCCTCGGTGCAAGGGCACCAACGGCTTGATCCGCAAGGGCGCCACGCTGGTGGAATCGGCCGCCGACGTGGTCGAGGTGCTGCGTCCGCAAGCCGCCTCGCCGCGCCCGGCGAGACGCTGGGAGACCGCATCGACGGCCAACCCCGACGACGCCGACGGCGACCTCGGGCGCATCGTCGAGCATCTCGGCCCGACACCGCTGTCGGTTGACGAACTCGTCCGCCAGTGCCAATTGTCGCAAGCGGCCGTCGCGGCGGTCCTCTTGGAGCTGGAGCTCGCCGGGCGTCTGGAGCGCCATCCCGGACACAAGGTTTCGCTGCGCTAGCCCGCTCCGACACCCGATTTATTGCCGCGGGAAGGCCAGCAAGCATCTCCATGAACGTCGTCGTCGTCGAATCCCCGGCCAAAGCCAAGACGATCAACAAGTATCTGGGACCCGAATTCCGGGTGCTCGCGAGCTATGGCCATGTCCGCGACCTCCCCGCCAAGGACGGATCGGTGGATCCCGACCACGACTTCGCCATGCTCTGGGAAGTCGACCCCAAGTCGGACAAGCATCTCAAGGCGATCGCCGAGGCGACCAAGGGCGCCAGGCAGCTCTTCCTGGCGACCGACCCGGACCGCGAGGGCGAGGCGATCTCCTGGCACGTGCGCGAGGTGCTGGAGCAGCGGCGGGCGCTGAAGGGCGTCGCCGTGCAGCGCGTGGTCTTCAACGAGATCACCAAGAGCGCCATCCTCGACGCCTTCAAGCACCCGAGGGAGCTCAACCGCGAGCTGGTCGACGCCTACCTCGCCCGCCGGGCGCTGGACTATCTCGTCGGGTTCACGCTCTCGCCCGTGCTGTGGCGCAAGCTGCCGGGCAGCCGCTCGGCGGGCCGCGTCCAGTCGGTGGCGCTGCGCCTCGTCTGCGAGCGTGAGGCCGAGATCGAGGCGTTCAAGCCGCAGGAATACTGGACCGTCGAGGCGACCTTCCGCACCGACGACGGCCAGACCTTCGTCGCCCGCCTGACCCATCTCGACGGCCGCAAGCTCGAGCGCTTCGACCTGCCCACGGCGGCCGCCGCGGCGGCGGCCGTCGCTGCCATCGAGGCGCGCGACTTCATCGTCGGCCCGGTCGAGCGCAAGCAGGTGCGCCGGCATCCCCAGCCGCCCTTCACCACATCGACCCTGCAACAGGAGGCCTCGCGCCAGCTCGGGCTGACGGCCTCGCGGACCATGCGCACTGCCCAGCGCCTCTACGAGGGCGTCGACATCGGCGGCGAATCGGTCGGCCTCATCACCTACATGCGCACCGACGGCGTGCAG
>JADZBA010000113.1 GCA_020852355.1 Alphaproteobacteria bacterium | reverse complement strand
CGAGGAGCAGGGCGTCCGCCAGGACCAGCTCTCGGGGACGATCCAGAACGACATCCTCAAGGAGTTCATGGTCCGCAACACCTATATCTATCCGCCCGGCCCCAGCATGCGGATCGTCGCCGACATCATCGAGCACACGGCACGCCACATGCCGAAGTTCAACTCGATCTCGATCTCCGGCTACCACATGCAGGAGGCGGGGGCGACGGCGGTGCAGGAGCTCGCCTTCACGCTGGCCGACGGCCTGGAATACACCCGCGCCGCGCTCTCGAAGGGCCTGGGCATCGACGAGTTCGCGCCGCGCCTCTCGTTCTTCTTCGGCATCGGCATGGACTTCTTCATGGAGATTGCCAAGCTGCGCGCCGCGCGGTTGCTGTGGGCGAAGCTGGTCCAGCCGTTCGGCCCGCAGAACCCGACCTCGCTGGCGCTGCGCACGCACTGCCAGACCTCGGGAGTCAGCCTGACCGAGCAGGACCCCTACAACAACATCGTGCGGACGACGATCGAGGCGCTGGCGGCGGTGCTCGGCGGCACCCAGTCGCTGCACACCAACTCCTTCGACGAGGCGCTGGCCCTGCCGACGCCGTTCTCGGCGCGCATCGCCCGCAACACCCAGCTCATCATCGCCGAGGAGACGGGGGTGCCGCGCGTCGTCGACCCGCTGGCCGGCAGCTACTATGTCGAGAGCCTGACCGCCGCCCTCGTCGCCGAGGCGGAGAAGCTGATCGGCGAGGTCGAGGCGCTGGGCGGCATGACCAAGGCGGTCGAGAGCGGCATGCCGAAGCTGCGCATCGAGGAGGCGGCCGCCCTGCGCCAGGCCCGCATCGACCGCGGCGAGGAGGTCATCGTCGGCGTCAACAAGTACCGCCCCGATACCGACGAGGCCGTCAACGTCCTCTCGATCGACAACAACCGGGTGCGCGAAGCCCAGATCGCCCGCCTCAACACCGTGAAGAACCGCCGCGACGGCAAGGCCTGCGCCGCGGCGCTGGCGGCGCTGACCGCCGCCGCCGGGCGCGGCGACGGCAACCTGCTCGCCCTGGCGATCGAGGCGGCGCGCGCGCGGGCGACGGTCGGGGAGATTTCCGATGCCCTGGAGAAGGTCTTCACCCGTCACCGCGCCACGGTGCAGAGCGTGACCGGCGTCTATGGCGGCGCGCTGGCGGCCGATGGCGACTTCCAGCGCATCCAGGCCGAGGTCGGCGCGTTCGCCCGCGCCGAGGGCCGCCGGCCGCGCATGATGGTGGTCAAGCTCGGCCAGGACGGGCACGATCGCGGCGCCAAGGTGATCGCCACCGCCTTCGCCGACATCGGCTTCGACGTCGACATCGGCCCCCTCTTCCAGACCCCGGAGGAGGCGGCGCGCCAGGCGATCGAGAACGACGTCCACGTCGTCGGCGTGTCGACGCAGGCGGCCGGCCACCTCACCCTGGTGCCGCAGATCATCGCGGCGCTGCGGGCCATGGGCGGCGAGGACATCCTGGTCGTCTGCGGCGGCGTCATCCCGCCCAAGGACTACGACACGCTGAAGGCGGCCGGGGTCGCCGCGATCTACGGCCCGGGCACCAACATCCCGCGCGCCGCCAGCGAGATCCTCGGCCTCGTCGCGCGGCAGCGAAAGGCGGCGTGACGTGGCGGCCCTGCCGGGCCCGCTCGTCGCCACGGACTGGCTCGCGCGACGCCTGGACGAGCCGGGGCTGCGCATATTCGACTGCACGCTGGTCTCGCGCGCCGCCCCCGACGGCTCCGACCTGATCGCCGAGAGCGGGCGGACGGCCTACGCGGCGGGGCACCTGCCCGGTGCCGCCCATCTCGACGTCCTCGCGCTCTCCGATCCCGGCCAGCCCTGGCGCTACGCGCTGCCGACGCCGGAACGCTTCGCGGTTCTGGCCGGCGCCGCCGGCATCGGCCGCGGCGTGCGCGCGGTGCTCTATTGCCGCAACCATCACATGTGGGCGGCGCGGATGTGGAACACGCTGCGCCACTTCGGCTTCGACGATGCCGCCGTGCTCGACGGCGGCTGGGCGAAGTGGACCAGCGAGGGCAGGGCGACGGAGACGGCCGCCCGCAGCCATCCGCCGGCGGAATTCGCCGCCCGGCCGCGCGCCGGTGTCTTCGTCGACAAGGCGGCCGTCGCGGCCGCCCTCGACGATCCCGCCGTGCGCCTCGTCAACGCGCTCTCGCCCGAGCAGCATGCCGGCACCGGCGGCGTCCACTACGGCCGGGCGGGACGGCTGCCCGGCAGCGTCAACGTGCCGGCACGCGCGCTGACCGACCCCGAGACGCAGGCCTACCTGCCGCCCGAGCGGCTGCGCCGGGTCTTCGAGGCGGCCGGCGCGCTCGATCGCCCGCGCACCATCGTCTATTGCGGCGGCGGCGTCGCCGCGTCCAGCGACGCGCTGGCGCTGCGTCTCATCGGCCGCGATGCGGCGGTCTACGGCCTCTCGCTCCAGGAATGGGCGCGCGACCCGGCCATGCCGCTGGTCCGCGGCTGATCGGTCGCTTCGCCGCGCCGGCCCGCGCGCCGCGCTGCCCGGCCGGCGCGATCAGCCGCCCGATTTCGGCGTGGCCGGGGCCTCGGCGACCGGCTTGGCGGTCATCGGCGCCGCGGCGGTGCGGGCCTTGGTGTATTCGCACGCCGCCGCGACGTTCGCGGCCAGCACGCCGGCCACCGCCGCGATCGAGAAGAGGGCACGCATGGCGCTGCTCCTTTCGGGTTGCGCCGTCAGGCTGCACGGACGGCGGGCCGGCCGTCAACGCGGCCTCGCGCGATCGTGATCGCGCCCGTCAGAAGCGGTCGCGCGGTACCGGCGGCAGGTCACCCAGCCGCCAGGTGAAGTCCGCGGCCCAGGCACCGAGGACGCCCGAGGCGACGACATAGATGCGGCTGGCCGCCTGGGCGGCCGCCGAGGCCATGGTTCCGGCCGTCGCTGCCGCCTCGCCGGCACCGGCATAGTAGGGGAGCGTGCCGAGCCCGCCGGTCAGCAGGTTGCCGACGGCGATGCCGCCCAGCGCGCCGGCCGCCAGCGTGGCGGCGTGGCCGTAGTCGCTGACATGGCCGGTCACCCAGTCGTAGGCCGCGGTCGCGCCGATGGCGCCCGCCGCGATCGAGACGCCGGCCAGCAGCCGGCTGCCGAGCGCGGTGGCGTTCGCCACGGGGCGAGGCTGCCGCCGGCGAGGGGAACGGTGCCGAACGGCTCGGCGAACAGGTTGAAGGTGACCGCGCCCAGCACCGCGCCGGCGCCGATGGCCAGGAGCTGCGGGTCGACCAGCCAGCCCTCGCCCGTCTCCGGTCCGGCCTGCGCCATGTAGGCCTCGTTCGCGAGCAGTCCGCCGACCACGGCGCTGACGGTGGCGTAGACCCTGCTCATGGCGACCGACATCTCCGCCGCCACCACCGGTGCGGCGGCGATGCCGGGAAGCGCCGGCAGGCCCAGGGCGAGCACGTTGAAGCCGATGACGCCGGCGATGGCGCCGATGCCGGCGACCAGCGGCAGTCCCGGGGCGGCGTCGGCTACCGGCGGGGCCGGCGGCGGCAGGGCGGTCTGGGCGGCTACCGGCCCCGCCAGGACGAGCGACGGCGCCACGACGGCGGCGGTCAGCAGGTGGCGCATGGGACGGCGGCGGGTCACGGGGCGGCAAGATAGCGTGCCGCGCCGCGGCGATGGAAGCGGGGACGGCGGCTGCACGACGCCGCGGGGTCTGTCGGCCCGGGCCGGCGCGCGCTATGTAGGCGCCGCTCATGCCCGTTCTCTTCCTGATCGTCCTCGTCGATCTCGTCGGCTTCGGCATCGTCATCCCGCTTCTGCCCTTCTACGCCGAGCATTTCGGTGCCGGGCCGCTGCTGGCCACGTTCCTGATGGCGACCTACTCGCTGGCGCAGTTCGTCACCTCGCCCCTGTGGGGCCGGCTCAGCGATCGCATCGGTCGCCGGCCGGTGCTGCTCGTCAGCCTCGCCGGGGCGGTCGCCGCCTACCTGCTGCTCGCCTGGGCGCCGTCGCTGGCGGCGCTCTTCCTGGCGCGTGCCCTGGCCGGCGCCATGGCCGGCAACATCGCCGCGGCCCAGGCCTGGGTCGCCGACCGTACCCCGCCCGAGCGTCGCGCCCAGGGCATGGGGGTGATCGGCGCCGCCTTCGGCCTGGGCTTCATCCTGGGGCCGGCGATCGGCGGGGTGCTGGCCGGGCACGACCCTGGGGACATCGACTTCGTCGCCCCGGCGCTGGCGGCGGCCGCACTGTCCGCGCTCGCCTTCGTCGGCGCGGCCCTGGCGCTGCCCGAGAGCCGCGACCCGGCCCGCAGCGGCGACCGGCGGATTGCGCGCAGCGCCGCGGCGCGCCAGGTATTGGGGCGTGGGTCGCTCTCGCCCCTGGTCCTGGTCGGCTTCCTGATGGTCGCGGTGTTCGCGGGCATGGAGACGACGTTCGCCCTGTGGTCGTCGCGGACGCTCGGCTGGGGTCCGGCGCAGAACGGCTGGCTCTTCGCCGGCCTCGGCACCATCGGCGCGGTGATGCAGGGCCTGGCGATCGGCCGGCTGACGCGGCGCTTCGGCGAAGGGCGGCTGCTCGCCGCCGGGCTGGCGCTGATGACCGCCGGCCTCGCCGGCATCGGACTCTCGGCATCCGTGCCGCCGCTGTTCGTCGCATCGGCCTGCATCGCCGTCGGCTTCGGCCTGGCGAGCCCCAGCATGTCCAGCCTGGTGTCGCGCGCGGCCGGCGCCGACGACCAGGGCATGGTGCTCGGCGTCTACCAGTCGGCGAGCAGCCTCGCCCGCGTCGTCGGGCCGGCGCTGGCCGGGGTCGCGTTCGCGGCGATCGGCAAGGATGCGCCGTTCCTGCTGGGGGCGGTGGTGATGGCGGGGATCGCGGTCGCCGCGCTGCGCCTGGGGCGGCGATGAGGGAGCGCCCGCCGCCGCCCCCGGCGCCGGCGCGCAGGCGCAGCGTGCCCGCCACGCTGCGGGCGCTGCTGCCCTACCTGTGGCCGCGCGGCGATGTCGAGCTTCGCCTCAGGGTCGCCGCGGCGCTGACCTGCCTGGTCGCCGCCAAGCTGGTCAACGTCACGGTGCCGATGTTCTACAAGGGCGCGGTCGACGCGCTGACGCCGGCGGGCACGGGCGCCGTCGTCGCCGTGCCCCTGGCGCTGATCGCCGGGTACGGGCTGGTGCGCGTGCTGGCCCAGGGCTTCGGCGAGCTGCGCGACACGATCTTCGCCAAGGTCGCGGTGCGCGCGGTGCGCCGCATCGCGCTGGAGACGTTCGAGCATCTCCATCGCCTCAGCCTGCGCTTCCATCTGGAGCGGCGGACGGGCGGCCTCAGCCGCGCCATCGAGCGCGGCATGGAGGGCACCAGCTTCCTCCTCAACCTGCTGCTCTTCAGCGTCTTCCCGACGCTGCTCGAGATCGGCCTCGTCACGGCCATCCTGTGGGGCCTCTACGGCATCGACTTCGCCCTGGTCACGCTGGCGACCATCGCCGTCTATGTCGGCTTCACCACGACGATCAGCGAATGGCGGGTCAAGCACCGGCGCGAGAAGAACGAGCGCGACAGCGAGGCCAACGGACGGGCGATCGACAGCCTGCTGAACTACGAGACGGTCAAGTATTTCGGCAACGAGGCGATGGAGGCGCGGCGCTACGACGGGGCGCTGGCGGCCTACGAGCGCGCCTCGCTGCGCACCCAGGCGTCGCTGTCGCTGCTCAATGTCGGGCAGGGGCTGATCATCGCGATCGGCCTGACCGCGATCATGCTGCTGGCCGCCGGCCGGGTCACCGCCGGCGCCATGACGCTGGGCGACTTCGTGCTGGTGAACACCTACCTGATCCAGCTCTACATCCCGCTGAACGCGCTCGGCTTCGTCTACCGCAACCTGCGCCAGTCGCTGATCGACCTGGAGCAGATGTTCGCCCTCCTCGACGTGGCGGAGGACGTGCGCGACCCGCCGGGCGCGCCGCCGCTGCCGGCGGGGCCGGGACGGGTCACCTTCGCCGCGGTCACCTTCGCCTACGACCCCCGCCGGCCGATTCTCGACGGCGTCTCCTTCGACGCCGCCCCCGGCAGCCGCGTCGCCATCGTCGGGCCGAGCGGTGCCGGCAAGTCGACCATCGCCCGCCTGCTCTTCCGCTTCTACGACGCGACCGAGGGCCGCATCGCGATCGACGGGCACGATGTCCGCGCCGTCTCCCAGGCGAGCGTGCGCGCTGCCATCGGCGTCGTCCCCCAGGACACCGTCCTCTTCAACGACACCATCGGCTACAACATCGCCTACGGCCGGCCCGATGCCCCGCCAGCGGAGATCGAGGAGGCGGCGCGGCTGGCCCAGCTGCACGAGTTCATCGTCGGCCTGCCCGACGGCTACGCGACCCAGGTCGGCGAGCGCGGGCTGAAGCTCTCGGGCGGCGAGAAGCAGCGCGTCGCCATCGCCCGGGTCATCCTGAAGCGGCCGCGCATCCTGCTCTTCGACGAGGCGACATCGGCACTCGACAGCAACACCGAGCGCGAGATCCAGGCGTCCCTCGATCTCGTGGCGGCGGGCCGCACCACGATCGTCATCGCCCACCGCCTGTCGACGATCATCGATGCCGACCAGATCCTGGTACTCGACGGCGGCCGCATCGTCGAGCGCGGCCGCCACGCCGACCTCGTCGCCCAGGGCGGGCTCTACGCCGAGATGTGGTCGCGCCAGTCGGAGGCGGCCCAGCTCGAGGCGGCGCTCGCGCGTGTCGCCGAGACGACGCCGTGATCGCAACGGGCGGCACGTGCCGGATGGATTCCCGGGATCGCGCGGTGGAGCGGCGACGGTGAGCGGGACGGCGAGGGTCGAGACGCTCGCTGCCGGCGTGCTCGAGGGCGACCGGCGGGCGCTGGCGCGGGCGATCACGCTCGTCGAATCGCAGCGCCTGGAGGACCGCCCGGCGGCGGAGGCGCTGCTGGCGCGCCTGCTGCCGCAGTCCGGACGCTCGATCCGCCTCGGCGTCTCGGGCGTGCCGGGGGTCGGCAAGTCGACCTTCATCGAGGCGTTCGGCCTCTATGTCATCGGCCGCGGCCACCGGGTGGCGGTGCTGGCGGTCGATCCCTCGTCCAAGGTGGGCGGCGGCTCGATCCTCGGCGACAAGACGCGGATGACCGATCTCGCCCGCCACCCCGCCGCCTTCATCCGGCCGACCCCGGCCGGCGGCACGCTGGGCGGCGTCGCCCGGCGCACGCGCGACGCCATGGTGCTGGTCGAGGCGGCGGGATTCGATGTCGTCCTGGTCGAGACGGTCGGCGTCGGCCAGTCGGAGACGGCGGTGGCCGACATGGTCGACCTCTTCCTGCTGCTGCTGCTGCCGGCCGGCGGCGACGAGCTTCAGGGGTTGAAGAAGGGCATCGTCGAGATCGCCGATCTGCTGGTCGTGAACAAGGCCGACGGCGATCTGGCGGCGGCGGCCAATCGTACCGCGGCCGACTATCGCGCGGCGCTGCATCTCGTGCGGCCGCCGAGCCCGCCCTGGCAGCCGACGGTGCTGGCCGCCTCCGCCGCGACCGGCGAGGGCCTGCCGGCGGTGTGGGATTCGGTCGAGCGCTTCCGCACCCTGATGGCGGGCGAAGGGGCGCTCGCCCGGCGCCGCGCGGCGCAGGCGCTGGCCGCCCTGTGGGCGGAGATCGACGAGGGGCTGCGCGCCGCCTTCCGCGGCGACCCGGCCGTCGCCGGCGACCTCGCGACGCTGGAGCGCGCGGTCGTCGCCGGCGCCCTGCCGCCAGCCGCGGCCGCGCGCCGGCTGGTCGAGCGCTTCATCGGCGCCTCCCCCAAGGATCGCGGCTGATGCCCTCGCGCATCCTCAACCCCCTGGCGTCGCTGCGGGGGGAGGCCCGCGGCGGGGTCCTGCTGGCGATCGCCGCCCTGCTCGCCATGGCGGCGGCCAACCTCGATGCCTTCGAGGGGCTCTACCGTGCCTTCCTGGCGACGCCGCTCGAGATCCGTATGGGCGGGCTGGCGTTGGCCAAGCCGCTGCTGCTGTGGATCAACGACGGGCTAATGGCCCTTTTCTTCCTCTTCGTCGGGCTGGAGCTGAAGCGCGAGGCGGTGGAGGGGTCGCTGCGCGACCCCCGGGTCGCCGCCCTGCCGATGTGCGCCGCACTCGGCGGCGTCGCGGTCCCCGTCGCCATCCACGTCGCGATCACCTGGGGCGACCCGGTGGCGCTCGGCGGCTGGGCGATCCCGGCGGCGACCGACATCGCCTTCGCCGTCGGGGTCGCGGCCCTGCTCGGGCGATTCTTCCCGCCGGGGCTGCGCCTCTTCCTGCTGACGCTGGCGATCGTCGACGACCTGGCGGCGATCGTCATCATCGCCGCCTTCTACACCAGCGACCTCTCGACCACGGCACTCGCGGCGGCCGGGGTGGCGCTGGCGGCGCTCGCCGCCATGAACATGGCCGGCGTCGTCCGGGTCGCGGCCTACGTCGTCGTGGGTACCGTGCTGTGGGTCGCGGTGCTGAAGTCGGGCGTCCACGCGACCCTGGCCGGGGTCGCGCTGGGCCTCGCGGGTCCGCTGAAGGATCGGGCGGGTCGCGAGGGACCGGCGCACCGGATCGAGCACGACCTGGCGCCCTGGGTGACCTACGCGATCCTGCCGCTCTTCGCCTTCGCCAATGCCGGCGTGGCGCTGGCCGGCGTGTCGTTCGCGACCCTGGTCGCGCCGCTGCCGCTCGGCGTGGCGCTCGGCCTCTTCCTCGGCAAGCAGGCCGGCGTCATGGCGGCGGCGGCGGCCGCCGTCGCCCTCGGCCTGGCCCGCCTGCCGCCGGGCACCGGATGGGGCACGCTCTACGGCGCTGCCATCCTGACCGGGATCGGCTTCACCATGAGCCTCTTCATCGGCAGCCTCGCCTTCGACAGCGACGCGGACCTCGACCGCATGCGTCTCGGCGTCCTCGCCGGCTCGACGCTGTCGGCGGTCTGGGGAGCGGTGTGGCTGCGTCTGGTGGTCGGCCGCGGTCTTGACGCCGCCCGCCCCGTCGCGTAGAAGCCGCGTCTTCCGCGGATGGGCCGAGGGCCCGTCCGCCGCAGCAATTCGACCGAAGGAACCTACCCCGATGGCCCGCCGTTGCCCCATGACCGGCAAGGTCGCGCAGACCGGTCACCATGTCAGCCACGCGAACAACAAGACGAAGCGGCGGTTCCTGCCGAACATGCAGGTGGCCTCGCTGATGTCCGATGCGCTGGGTGCCACGGTGCGCCTGCGGCTCACCACCCACGGGCTGCGGACGATCGAGCACAATGGCGGCATCGATGCCTTCCTCACCGGCACGTCCGACGCCAAGCTGCCGACCGAGGCCGTGCGCCTGAAGCGGCGCATCGAGAAGGCCCAGGCCAAGCGCTCCGCCGCGGCCGCCTGATCGGCGCCGGTATCCCGACCAACGAACGGCCCGCCTCGGCGGGCCGTTCGCGTTTCTGCAGGCGGCGACGGCGTCAGTCGTCGCGCTTCTCCTTGTAGATGTTGCCGGCGAAGTCGATGTGCACCTCGACCTTCTCGCCGTACCGGTTGCGCGCCTCGACCTCGAAATGGTGCCGCTTGCGGTCGAAGTCGGTGATGTCGCGATAGCCGGCCCGGCCGAGGATCTCGGTCAGCTCGGCTCGCGACTTCTCGTCCGGCGGGGCGACGTGCCGCGGCCCCCTTCCGTCGGGCCCCGGACCCGGGCCGGGACCGCGATCGGCGCGGGCGCCACCCCAGGGCGGCGGCCCGCCGGCGGGCCGCACCTCGATGCGCGTGCCGTCGGCGCGGGTGATGGCGAACGCCTCGAAGCCGCCGGGCCCCGGCCGGCCGCTCACCGTCACCTTCTCGCCCGGCTGGACCGCGATGCGGCGGTGCCATTCGGGACCGCTCTCGACCAGCACCTTGCCGCTGTCGTCCTGCAGGACGAACTTGTTGCCGAAGACGTCGCCGACCGTGCCTGTGATGGTGATGCCGCCCGGCGCCGTGACGTCGCGAATCGGCGTCTCGGCATGGGCGAGGGGGCTACCGCCGACGCCGATCGCGGTCGCCAGGGCGAGGAGGGTGGTGCGCGTGATGGACATGACCGTTTCTCCTTGCGTGAACGCCGCGGCACCGGCCGTGGCGCATGTTCACGGGAGACAGCGATAGAGGATGGCCCCTGAACCCTCTCCAAACCATCCGTTCAGGTTCGGTTCAATGGGTCTGCCCCATGGTCGGGCGGTGATGATCGCGCGACGGGCCCTGCTGGGGCTGCTGCTGGCGGGTGCGTTCGCCCCCCGGCCGCGGGCCGACGAGGACGACGACGACGACCGGCCGCGCGCCGTCCTGCCGCTCGCGGTCGCGCTGGAGCGCGTCGAGCGGCGCTTCCGCGGCACCGTGCTCGACGCCGATATCCGGCCGGGCCCGAAGGGACGGCTCGCCTACGAGGTCCGCTTCCTCACCCCCGCCGGCAACCTCCTGCAGATCCGCCTGGACGCCGTGACCGGCCGCTTCCTCGAGATCGACGGCCACGGCTTCGTCGAGGCGCAGAAGCCGTGAGGGTGCTGCTGCTCGAGGACGATTTGCGCCTCGCCACGGCGCTGGCCGACACGCTGCGGCGCGCCGGCTTCGCGGTCGACCATGCGGCCGACGGCGAGGACGGGGCGGCGATGGGCGAATCGGAGCCCTACGACGCCGCGGTGCTCGACCTCGGGCTGCCCGGCCGGGACGGCATCGCCGTGCTGACCGGCTGGCGCCGCGCCGGCCGGGCCATGCCGGTGCTGATCCTCACCGCACGCGACGCCTGGGCAGACAAGGTCGAAGGCTTCCGTGCCGGCGCCGACGACTACCTCACCAAGCCGTTCCGCCTGGAGGAGGTGGTGCTGCGGCTGCGCGCCCTGGTGCGACGCGCGGCTGGTCACGGCGGCAGCGTCGTCCGCTGCGGCGCGATCGCCCTCGACACGCAGCTCGGCGTCTTCACGCTGGACGGCGCGCCCCTGATCCTGACCGCGTTCGAGTGGCGCATCCTCGCCTACCTCGTCCACCATGCCGGCCGGGTCGTGTCGCGCACCGAGCTCAGCGAGCATGTCTACGAGGACCATGTCGAGCGCGACCACAACTCGCTCGAGGTCATGGTCGGGCGCCTGCGGCGCAAGGTCGGCCGCGCGCGCATCGAGACGGTGCGCGGGCAGGGCTATCGCCTGTCCGCCGGCGGCGATGGCGACCTCCCTTAGGGCACGCCTGCTGCTGGGGGCGGCGCTGTGGATCGGCCTGGCGCTGCTCGCCGCTTGGTTCGCGATCGCGGCGCTGTTGCGCGACACCGTCGAGCGCGCCTTCGATGCCCGCCTCGACGCCGTCATGCTGTCGCTGCTCGCCTCCGTCGAGGTCGATGACGCCGGCACGCTGGCGCTCGGCCGCGCCATGGCCGATCCCGCGTTCGGACGGGTCCGTTCGGGCTGGTACTGGCAGATCGCCGACGCCGGCGGCGTCCGCCTGCGTTCGCGCTCGCTGTGGACGGCGGACCTGCCCGCGGCGGCGCCGCCGCCCGGCGGCGGCACGGCGAGGACCGTGCTGGCGGGACCGGACGGCCAGCCGCTCCGCGCGCTGGCGCGGATGGTGTCGGTGCCGGGCGCGGCCGCGCCCGTCACGGTGACGGTCGGTGGGCCGCTGGCCGTCGTCGAGCGCGAGGTGGCCGGCGTCTCGATGACCCTGGCGATCGCGCTGGGCGTCCTGGGGACGGGGCTCACCGCCGCGGTCCTGCTGCAGACGATGATCGGCCTCGCGCCGTTCGGCCGCCTCGGTCGTCAGCTCGCCGAGATCCGGCGCGGCCGCCGCGAGCGGCTGGACGACGACACCTTCGCCGAGGTGGCGCCCCTGGTGCGCGAGGTCAACGCCCTGGTGCGGCACAACTCCGCGGTGATCGAGCGTGCCCGCACCCACGCCGCCAACCTCGCCCATGCCCTGAAGACCCCGCTCTCGGCTCTGGCGGTGACCGCCGAGCAGCGCCATGACCCGGAGGTGGCCGAGGCCGCTGCGCAGATGGCGCGGATGATCCGCCATCACCTGCGGCGGGCCCGGGCTGCGGCATCCCACGCGCTGCTCGGGACGCGCACCGAGCTGGCCCCTGTCGTCGCCGACCTGCGCACGGTTCTCGAGAAGGTCCACGCGGAACGCGCCGTCGCGATCGCGGCGACGCTGGAGCGTGGCGCCGCCTTCGCCGGCGAGCGTCAGGACCTGGAGGAGATGCTGGGAAACCTGATGGACAACGCCTGCAAATGGGCACGCGCGCGGGTCGCCGTGACCGCTTCCGTGGCGGCGGGCCGGCTGGCCGTCACCGTGTCCGACGACGGTCCCGGCCTGGCCCCGGCCGACATCGAACGGGCGCTGGCGCGCGGCGGGCGTCTCGACGGCGGCGCCCCGGGCGACGGCTTCGGCCTGGCGATCGCCCTCGATCTCGCCCGGCTGTACGGCGGCGACCTGACTCTGGGCCGCAGCGATCTCGGCGGCCTCGCCGCGCGCCTCGACCTTCCGGCAGCCCCGGAGTGAGAGAACCCCAGGCTGACCGGCCGATTGACACGGATTTCCGCCGCATGCGACGGTGCCCGCCTGCGCCGTCCGTTCCCGAGACAGCTGCTTCCGCCGATGCGGACGGGCCACCCTCGCGCCGAGGGGTCCGCGGAGCAGGAGACCGCCGCCGATGCCAGCGATGCCCGCCCCGATCGCGTCCCCCGCTTCCTGGCGGGGCTCGACCCTCGACTGGCGGAAGGACGCGCTGCACGTCTTCGCGCCGGCCGAGATCGCCGAGATCGACGCGGGGCTGGCACATCTGAGGAGCCTGGGCGACCTCGACTTTCCGGAGATCACGCCCGCCACCTTCCCGCTGCCGACCGTCGGTGGCTATTTCGCGCGTCTGCGCGAGGAGCTGCGCTTCGGCCGCGGCTTCGTGCTCCTGCGTGGCCTGCCGCGCGAGCGCTACTCGGTCGACGACTTGGCGCGCATCTACTACGGCTTCGGCGCCCATCTCGGCGCCCCCGGCCCGCAGTCCTGGCAGGGCGAGCTGCTCGGCAACGTGATCGACGTCAGCGATATCGAGGCCGACCCGCGCGGCTACCACAAGGGCGGCCGGCAGAACTTCCATACCGACTCCTGCGATGTCGTGGCGCTGCTCTGCCTGCGCGCCGCCAAGTCGGGCGGCAAGAGCCGCATCGCCAGCTCGGTCGGCATCCACGATGCGATCGTCGAGCGGCGGCCCGACATCGCCCGGCGGCTGTATCGCGGCTACCGCTACCGGCGCATGGACCTCGATGCGCAGTTCGGCGAGGGCGTCGTGGTCAGCCCCGAGCCGGTGCCGATCTATGTCCGCCGCGGCGACGAGCTGTCGTCCTACTACATGCTGAACTACGCCAGGCAGGCGGCCGCCCGCGGCGAATCCGTGCTGGAGGATGCCGATCGCGAGGCGCTCGACGAGATCCAGCGCCTCGCCGGCTCCGACGAGTTCTACCTCGACATGAGCATCGACGAGGGCGACATCCAGTTCCTCAACAACCGCATCATGCTGCACAGCCGGACCGAGTACGAGGACCACCCGGAGGTGGCCCGGCGCCGGCACATGCTGCGGCTGTGGCTGCAGATGCCGAGCTGGCCGGCGATGCCGCAGGAGCAGGTCCTGCACACCGCCGCCGATCGTCGCCTCTGGCTGCGCCAGCGCAAGGCGCGCATGGAGTTCCCCTCCGCCTATCTCGCTGAGATGGCGCGCTACCTCGAGGAGGGACGCAAGCTGGTCGCCGCGGCGGCGTAGCCCGTCAGGCCCAAAGGCCGGCGGGATCGGAACAGTCAAGAACAGGGAGCACGGGGACATGCGGAGATTCACGATCGCGGCGGGCGCCGCGGCCGTCGCCATTGCCGGATTGTGCGCGGCCACGCCGGTGGCGGCGCAGAAGACGCTGAACGTCGCCATGGGGGCAGCCGATCTCGGCGCGCTCGACCCGCACCGCACGGCGACGACCCAGGACAAGGCGATCATCGGCTGGATGTTCAACGGCCTGGTGCGCATCAGGCCGGGCAGCATCAGCCCCGCGGACATCGAGCCGGACATCGCCGAGCGGTGGGAGAGCTCGCCCGACCAGCTCACCTGGAAGTTCTTCCTGCGCAAGGGCGTCAGGTTCCACGGCGGCTATGGCGAGCTGACGTCCGACGACGTCGTCTTCTCGCTGAAGCGGGCGGCGGACCCGAAGACCTCGGCGTTCTCGTCCGATTTCCGCGCCATCTCGGACATCACCGCGCTCGACCCCTACACGGTCGAGATCAAGTTCCGGGAGCATATTCCGAGCGTCCTCGGCATCCTCACCAACTACCAGGGCGGCTACATCGTCAGCCGCAAGGCGGTCGAGGCGCTGGGCGACGAATTCCGCTCCAAGGCGGTGGGCACCGGACCCTTCGCCTACGCCGACTACCAGCGCAACCAGGCGGTCACCCTGGCGGCGCATAAGGAGTACTTCCGCGGCGCGCCCAGGATCGACCGCATCGTCTATCGCTACATCCCCTCGGATGCGAGCCGCGACCTCGCCTTCACCTCGGGCGAGCTCGACCTGATGTTCGGCCGTGCCGACCAGAAGTGGGTCGAGCGGATGCGGCAGACCCCGGATACGCAGGTGCTCATCTTCGGACCCGGCGAGCTCGGCGCGGTCCATCTCAACATCACCAAGAAGCCGCTCGACGACGTGCGGGTGCGCCAGGCGGTCGCCCACGCGATCAACCGGGCTCAGATCGTGAAGTTCCGCGGCGAGAGCGTGTTCCAGGCCGCCGTCTCGATTGTCCCCGAGGGCTATCTCGGCACCGACGAGAAGGCGCCCCTGCAGCCCTACGACGTCGCCAAGGCGAAGAAGCTGCTGGCCGAGGCAGGCTACAAGGACGGGATCACCCTGAAGGCGATCCAGACCTCCCAGCCGAGCATGCTGTCGGTCATGGAGGTGGTGCAGGCGCAGCTCAAGCAGGCGGGCATCAACCTGCAGTTCGAGGTCGTCGACCACCCGACGTTCCATGCCCAGATCCGCAAGGACCTGAGCGACGTCGTGTACTATTCCGCGGCACGCTTCCCGATCGCCGACCAGCACCTGACGCAGTTCTACCACTCGCGCAGCACGGTCGGCACGCCGACGGCGGTCACCAACTTCTCCCATTGCGGCATGGCCGACGCCGAGATCGACGCGGCCCGGGTCGCGACCGACCCGGAGAAGCAGAAGGCCCTGTGGAAGGAAGCACAGCGCAAGCTGATCGAGGCCGTCTGCTCGGTCCCCCTCGCCGGCAACACCCAGGTGTGGGCGAAGCGCGGCAAGCTCGACCTCGGCTACGACCTCAAGGGCTCATTGTCGCTGGGGCCGCTGATCACCGAGGCGAGCACGCTCCGGTGAGGGGTGCGGCGGCGCGGCGGGGCCGCAGGCCGGGGGAATGATCGGCTTCGTCCTGAAGCGCCTCCTGGTGGCGCTGCCGACGCTGCTCGCCGTGCTGACCATCGTCTTCCTGTTCGTCCGGGTGGTGCCCGGCGACCCGGCGCTGGTCATCCTCGGCGACAGCGCCACCCAGGAGGCGCTGGCCGCGATGCGCCAGCAGCTCGGCCTCGACAAACCAATCCTCGTCCAGTACGCCGAGTTCATGGCGATGGTGCTGACGGGGGACCTCGGCCGCTCGATGCTCACCAGCCGGCCGATCGTGGCGGAAGTGCTGGACGTGCTCCCCTACACGATCGAGCTGACGATCGCCGCGCTGGTCATCGGCGTCGTCTTCGGGATACCGCTCGGCATCCTGTCGGCGCGCAACCGCAACGGCTGGGCCGACTACGCGACGCGGCTCCTGTCGCTGATCGGCCTCAGTTTCCCGGCGTTCGTGTCGGCGGTGCTGCTGCTGCTGGTGTTCGCCATTCAGCTCCGCTGGTTCCCGGTGATCAGCTCCGCCGCGCTCGACGACCCGTCGGCTCGCCTGCGCAGCCTGGCGCTGCCGTCGTTCAATCTCGGCCTCATCATGGTCGCCTACGTGACCCGGGTGACGCGCTCCAGCATGCTGGGCGTGCTCTCGGAGGATTACATCCGCACGGCACGCGCCAAGGGCGTGCCCGCCCGCCTGGTGGTGTGGCGGCACGCGCTGCGCAACGCCCTGATCCCGGTGGTCACCGTGGTCGGCCTCTATCTCGGCGTGCTGATCGGCAATTCGGTGCTGACGGAGATCGTCTTCAACCGCCCGGGCCTCGGCAAGCTCATCGTCGGCGCCCTCAACCAGCGCGACTACACGATGCTCCAGGGGCTGATGGTCATCTATGCCTTCATCATCGTGCTGTGCAACCTGATGACGGACTTGACCTACGGCCTCATCGACCCCCGGGTGAAGCGGACATGACCGCCGTCGTCTCCGACGTCGTGGCGGCCGGGCCGCTGACGGCGCTGTGGATCTGGTCGCGACGCAACAAGGCGGCGGCGCTCGGCGGCCTGCTGGTCGTCCTGGTGATGCTGAGCGCGCTGCTCGCACCGTGGCTGGCGCCGCACGACCCGCTCGAGCAGAGCGTCCTCAACCGCCTCGACCCGCCCTCGGCGGAGTTCCTGCTGGGCAACGATCCCTACGGCCGCGACATCCTCTCGCGCATCCTGTGGGGCGGCCGCGTCTCCCTCTTCGTCTCCACCTCGGCGGTCCTGATCGCGCTCGTCGTCGGCAGCGCGATCGGCATCCTCTCGGGGTATGTCGGGGGTCCGTTCGATCGCGTGGTCATGGCGATGATGGACGTGCTGCTGTCCTTCCCCAGCCTGATCATGGGCCTGCTGGTCGTCGCCATGCTCGGCCCCAGCGTCGGCAACCTGATCTTCGCGATCGGGCTGACGGCCGTGGCCCCGTTCGCCCGCATCGCCCGCGCGCCGACCCTGGTCATCAAGGAGCGCGAGTTCGTCGAGGCCGGCCGCGCCATGGGCTTCTCGCACCTGCGCATCATGGGCGTGCACATCCTGCCCAACGTCGCCTCCGAGGTGCTGGTGATGGGCTCGCTGTGGCTGGCGACCGCGATCCGCACGGAGGCCTCGCTCAGCTTCATCGGGCTGGGCGTGCGCCCGCCGACGCCGACCTGGGGCGGCATGATCCGCGAGGGCTTCGAGAACATCCTGGACGCGCCCTGGCTCGCGGTCTTCCCCTCGATCGCCATCCTGCTCGTCATGCTCGGCCTCAACCTGCTGGGCGACGGCCTGCGCGACGCCACCGACCCGCGCCTGCGCCATGAGTGACCAAGGCCATGCGTGAGCCCGTCCTCAGCGTCCGCGGGCTGACGACGGAGTTTCGCGTGCGCGGCGCCTGGCACGCCGCCGTCCGCGACGTCTCCTTCGACCTCGCCAGGGGCGAGACCCTGGCCATCGTCGGGGAATCCGGGTGCGGCAAGAGCATCACCGCGCTCTCGGTGATGCGCCTCGTGCCGTCGGGCGCCGGCCGCATCGCGGCGGGCAGCATCCTGCTGGAGGGCAGGGACCTCGTGCCGCTGGCCGAGCCGGAGATGGAGAAGGTGCGCGGCGACCGCGTCTCCATGATCTTCCAGGAGCCGATGACCTCGCTGAACCCGGTGCTGTCGGTCGGCTTCCAGGTCGCCGAGACCCTGCATCATCACCGCTCCATGGGCCGGGCCGAGGCCCGGCGCGCGGCCCTGGCGCTGTTCGAGCAGGTCAAGATCCCCTCCGCCGCGCGGCGCTTCGACGACTATCCGCACCAGTTCTCCGGCGGCATGCGCCAGCGCGTGATGATCGCCATGGCGCTCGCCTGCAATCCCGCGGTGCTGCTCGCCGACGAGCCGACGACCGCGCTCGACGTCACCATCCAGGCGCAGGTGCTGGCGCTGCTCGCCGACGTGCGCGCCGCCTTCGGCATGGCGATGGTGTTCATCACCCACAATCTCGGCGTCGTCGCGTCGATCGCCGACCGCGTGATGGTGATGTACGCGGGCGAGGTGGTGGAGACAGCCGGCATCGACACGATCTTCGACCGCCCGACCCATCCCTACACCGAGGCGCTGCTGCGCTCGATTCCGCGCGTCGACCGCAACACCGCCGAGTTGCAGGCGATCGGCGGGCAGGTGCCGCCGATCACCGGCATGCCGCCCGGCTGCCGCTTCGCCGACCGCTGCGCGCTGGTCGAGGCGCGCTGCCGCGTCGCCTCCCCGCCGCTGGTGCCGCTGGCGGGCGACATGGGCCATCAGGTGCGCTGCTGGGTTCGCGCCGGCGGCCGGGAGGGGGTGCCGTGACCGCGCCGCTGCTCGACGTCGCCGACCTGCGCAAGACCTTCGTGGTGCGGCGCGGCTTCCCGCGGGCCGAGACGGTGCGGGTGCAGGCGCTCGCCGGCGTTTCCTTCACGGTCGGCGAGGGCGAGGCCTTCGGCCTGGTCGGCGAGAGCGGCTGCGGCAAGTCGACGGCAGGGCGCGCGCTGCTGCGCCTCATCGAGCCCGACGGTGGCCGGGTGCTGTTCCGCGGCGAGGACTTCCTGGGTGCGCGGAGCCGGCGCCTGCGCGAGCTGCGCCAGAAGCTGCAGATCGTCTTCCAGGACCCGTTCGCGTCGCTCAATCCCCGCCGCAGCGTCGGCCGGACGCTGGCCGAGCCGATGCACGTCCACCGCCTGGGCAGCAAGGCGGAGATCGCCCGGCGGGTCGCCGACGTCCTCGACGAGGTCGGGCTGCCGCGCGACGCGGCGGACAAGTATCCCCACGAGTTCTCGGGCGGCCAGCGCCAGCGCATCGGCATCGCCCGCGCGCTGGTGCTGGAGCCCGACCTGATCGTCGCCGACGAGCCGGTCTCCGCCCTCGACGTCTCGATCCAGGCGCAGATCCTGCTGCTGCTCGACAGGCTGAAGGAGCGCCGCGGCCTCGGCTTCCTCTTCATCTCCCACGATCTCGGCGTGGTCCGGCACTTCTGCCGCCGCGTCGCGGTCATGTATCTCGGCCGCATCGTCGAGGACGGGCCGGCCGAGCGCATCTTCGACGCGCCGCTGCACCCCTATACGCGGGCGCTCCGCGACGCCTCGCCGGTGCCCGATCCGCGTGCCAAGGTGACCATGGCGCGCCTGGAGGGCGAGGTCGCGTCGGCGATCAACCCGCCGTCCGGCTGCCATTTCCATCCGCGCTGCCCGCACGCGATGGATCGCTGCCGCGTCGAGTATCCCGAGGTGACCGAGGTCGAGCCCGGTCGCCGCGTCGCCTGCCACCTCTATCCGGCGGCGGCGTAGACCGGTCAGACGTCCGGTGCCGCCAGGCCGCGGCGGCGCGCGGCGGCCAGCATGGTGTTGCGCAGGAGGCAGGCGATGGTCATCGGCCCGACGCCGCCCGGCACCGGCGTGATCGCGCCCGCCACCGCCGCCGCCTCGCCGTAGGCGACGTCGCCGACCAGCCGGCTCTTGCCATCGGCGCCCGTGACCCGGTTGACCCCGACATCGATCACCGTCGCCCCCGGCCGGATCCAGTCGCCGCGCACCATCTCCGGCCGGCCGACGGCGGCCACCAGGATATCGGCGGTGCGGCACAGCGCGGGCAGCTCGCGGGTGCGCGAATGGGCGATCGTCACGGTGCAGTCCGCGGCGAGCAGCAGGGCCGCCATCGGCTTGCCGACGATCTGCGAGCGGCCGACCACCACCGCGTGCCGGCCGGCGAGGCCGTCCAGCGCCCGCCGGAGCAGGATCATGCAGCCCTGGGGCGTGCAGGGCACCAGGCCGTCGCCGGTCGTCCACAGGCGCCCGGTATTGACCACGTGGAAGCCGTCGACGTCCTTGGCGGGGTCGATCGCGTCGGTCACAGCGGCGGCCCTCACCTGCGGCGGCAGCGGCAGCTGCACCAGGATGCCGTCGACCTGCGGATCCTCGTTGAGGCGGCGGACGAGCGCCAGGATCTCCGCCTCGTCCGCCGTCGCCGGCAGGCGGTGCTCGATCGAGATGAGCCCGGCCTCGCGCGTCGCCGCCGCCTTGTTGCGGACATAGACCTGGCTCGCCGGATCCTCGCCGACCAGCACGACCGCCAGCGCCGGCGCGACGGCGTGCCCGTGCCGCCATCGGGCGGCGGCCGCCGCGATGCGGCCCCGCAGCTCCGCGGCGACCGCCTTGCCGTCGATGCGCAGCGCCTCAGCCATCGAGGCTCTCTGCGATGCGCCGGGACAGCTCGGCGGGATCGCCCGCCACCTGGACGAGCTTGCGGCGGCCCGATGCGCCCTGGAGCAGCGTCACCGCGGACTTCGCCACGTGCCAGCGCCTGGCGAGCAGGGCGATCAGGGCCGCGTTGGCCTTGCCGTCCTCCGGCGGCGCGGTGACCTGCGCCCGCAGCACCGGCGTCCCGCTGTCGTCGACGACGACGCCGAGCAGCCGGTCGGCGCCCGCCCGCGGCGTCAGGCGCACGGCGACGCGCACGCCCCCGGCGGCCGGCGTGACGGGCAAGCCGGAATCAGCGCGGGAAGTACTCGATGACGAGGTCACGAAGGAAGAACAGGATCAGGATGAGGATGATCGGCGAGACGTCGATGCCGCCGAGATTGGGCAGCAGGCGCCGGATCGGCCGCAGCGCCGGCTCGGTCAGCCGGTAGAGCGTGTCGGCCGCCATGGCCACGACGCGATTGTAGGTGTTGACGACGTTGAACGCGATCAGCCAGCTCATGATCGCCGACGCGATCAGGATCCAGATGTAGAGGCTGATCACGGCCGAGATGAGATTGACGAGCGAGTTCATGCGTCGTGGCGATCGGTTCGGAGCGGCGACACTAGCGTCCGGTCGAGTCCGCGGCAAGCGGCCGGGGCGGGGGAAACGGCGGCGCGCCTCGATGGATGTCGGCGCCGCGGTCGGCCGTGGCGACGCGGCCCCGCCGCGCCTTCGTCATTGCCTTGACAGGGGGCCGGGCGATTCACATTATCCCCGCCGCTTCGCCGGCCGTCAGCGGCCGGCGCGGCGCGTGGGGCGGTAGCTCAGCTGGGAGAGCGTCGCGTTCGCAATGCGAAGGTCGGGAGTTCGATCCTCCTCCGCTCCACCACCTTTCCTTACCGAAGAACAAGCCCGGCGCGGATCTCCGCGCCGGGCTTGCTTTCGTCCCGATGCCGGCGCGGCTCAGGCGGCGGCGTCGTCGGTCTTGCGGTAGGCGACCTGGCAGTGCGCCGAGCAGTAGGGCCGGCCGGCGGCCGAGGGCGCGCCGCAGAAATGGAAGCCCGGCTCGTTGGGATGACCGATCGGCCAGTGGCAGTGCCGGTCGGTCAGGGACAGCGCGGTGCTGTAGTCGATCGGGCCGCCGCGCACCGGCTTGGGCGGCGGTGGCGGGGCCGGGCGGGCGACCACGACGGCGGGTGCCTGGGCCCGCATCACCTCGGGTGCGGCGGCGCGGATGGCCGCGGGCCGCATCACCGTGCGGCTGCGCATGCGACGCTCACCCATCTGCCGCTGGATCGGCGACGGGCGGCTCGGCAGGTGCAGGCGATGCGCCTTGCCGATGACCGCATTGCGGGTTATGCCACCGAGGCGCTCCGCGATCTGGCTCGCGGAATACCCCTCGGACCAAAGGCGCTTCAGCTCGGCGATGCGTTCCTCGGTCCAATCCATGGGACCCCCGTATCTGGTAGGCAATGGCGTCGTTGCCACAAGAACTTTGCCGCCAATCGGCGCACCCGTCAAACGATTAGTAGGTCCGGACCTCTGACATACTAGATCGAGTGTGTAGGCAAGCTATTGGTCTCTTCGCCTCACGCGATGGTCAACTTAAGACGCCAACCATGGCAAAGTAATGGCGTAGGAAGGGAAAAGCCATGTCGCTCAACGTCGTCAATGGCGTGGTTCAGATTTCAAACGAACGCCGGCAGGGTCGCGCCATCCGTGACGCCTTCGCGATCGAGGAGACCGCGACGTACCTCAACCATGGGTCCTACGGCGCGGTTCCCCGCGTCGTCGCGGCGGCCGCCGACGCCTGGCGCGCGCGGCTGGACAGGCAGCCCGTGGTGTTCTTCCAGGAGACCCTGATGCCGGCGTTGCGCACCGCCGCGGCGCGGCTGGCGCCCCTGGTGCGCGCCATCGGGGACGATCTCGTCTTCGTCGAGAACGCGACGACCGGCGCCAACGCCGTGTTGCAGTCGCTGCGACTGAAGCCGGGCGACACGATCGTCGGCACCGACCACGGCTACGGCGCGGTGCGCAACGCCGCGCGGCATGTCGCGGAACGGGCCGGGGCGGCGCTGGTCGAGGCGACGCTGCCCTTTCCCGGCACGACGCCGGGCGGCGTGGTCGAGGCGATCGCCGGGGCGATCGACGGTCGCACGCGGCTGGTGATCGTCGACCACATCACCTCGCCGACGGCCATCGTCCTGCCGGTCGCGGACATCGCCCGCCTGTGCCGGCAACGTGGCGTGCCGCTGCTGGTCGACGGCGCCCATGCGCCGGGAATGCTGGATCTCGACGTGCCGGCGGTCGGCGCCGACTGGTATGTCGGCAATGCGCACAAGTGGCTGTTCGCCGCGCGCGGCTGCGGCTTCCTGTGGGCCGCGCCGAACGCCAGGGGCGAGCTGCACCCGACCGTGATCTCGCACGGCTACGGCAAGGGCTGGCACGGCGAGTTCGACTACACCGGCACGCGCGACAATTCCGCCTGGCTGGCGATCGACGCGGCCCTGGAGTTCTACGAGGGGCTCGATCCGCCCTGGCTGCGCCGGCGCAACGCCGAGCTGGCGGCCGAGGGGGCGCGCATCGTCGCGGCCGCCTGGGGCACCGAGATCCTCACGCCGCCGGGCATGGCGGGCAGCATGACGATCGTCGGCCTGCCGGTCGCGGTCGAGCCGACCCGCGAGGCATCGCGCGCCGCCCGGGCGGCGATCTGGGCCCGGCATCGGGTCGAGGTGCCGGTCATGGCCTTCGCCGGACGCTGCCACGTCCGCCTGTCGGCCCAGATCTACAACGAGGAGGACGACTACCGCCGGCTCGCGGCGATCTATGCCCGCTGAGCGGTCGGGGAGGCGGCGGAGGGCCGGCGCACGCGCCGGCCGTCGCTCACCGGTCGCGCGGGCTCACCAGTAGCGGATCGGCCCGGTGTCGATATGCACGAAATTGCCGCTGCCGTAGGTGCCGACGCCGCCGCGGCGCATCATCTTCGCCATCTTGCTGAGCTGCGAGACGCGATAGCCGGGGACGCGGATGTCCACCGCCTTGCCCTGCATGTGATAGCTGTGCTCGGCGACGCCGTAGCCGGCCAGCCGCAGCGCCTCGTTCGATTCCGGCGAGCGGTAGCCCGAGATGATCTCGATCGGCTTCGATGCGCCCAGGCGCATCTGCATGGCGCACAGGGCGTCGATCAGCAGCGGGTCGATCCGGTGCTGCTCGCCGCTGCGATGGTCGCGCATGATGCGGCTGATCGTCTTCATCGTCTCGCCGATGTAGCGGCCGTTCTGCCAATACGGCGCCTTGACGCGCTCACCGGTGTTGACGCTGTAGAGATGCACCGCGCGGACCCCCCGGGCGCCACCCAAGGCGGGCTTGCGTCCCGGAATCGGCGCCGCGAAGACGTCGGGCGCGGCTGCGATGGTAGCAAGGGCGGCGAAGACGCCGAGCACTCCGCGACGGGTGAACGAAACGCCGTCGCCTTCGACCTCGGTTCGGTCGTTCATGTCCCCCTCGATCCCCAGTTCACCTGCACGTCCGTCGCAACCGCCGATCCCCATCGACGCCGGCCCATCGGCCGCTGCTGCGACGCGCCCCGTTCACGAAGCGAAGCAAACTGTGAACGATCAAAAATCGGAAAACAACAGCAAAAACACGCACTTGCTGTGGCAAATCCGTCTGCCACACTGTGGCCTGTGCGCATCGCGCGCGCAGAAATGGCGGTCGCGCCCCGGTGTTCGGCGGTGCGACTCGCCTATATTGAATGACCGACCCCCGACGGAGCACCGATCTTGTCCGACTTCGATCTGCCGTGGAGCCGCCGTGCCGTGCTGGCCGGACTCGCCTCGACCGTGGCGACCGCCGTCCTGTCCCTGCCGTCCCGGGCGGCCCCGACTCCGCGCCAGGTCGCGGCGCGCAACGACATGGTGGGCGAGCTGCGCCTCTATGCCACGCGCTACGAGGACACGCTCATGGACGTCGCGCGGGAGTTCAACCTCGGCTACGCCGAGCTGATCGCCGCCAATCCCGGCGTCGACCCGTGGCTGCCGGGCCTGGGCACGCCGATCATGCTGCCGACCGCGCACGTGCTGCCCGACGCGCCGCGCCAGGGCATCGTCGTCAACCTGTCGGACCAGCGCATCTACTGGTTTCCCACGGCCGGCGCGGCGCCGCAGACCTTCGCGATCGGAATCGGGCAGGAGGGGCTGAATACGCCGACCGGCGGCACCACCGTCGTGCGCAAGAAGGAGCGGCCGACCTGGATCCCGACCGCCGAGAAGCGGCGCGAGGACCCGACCGTCCCGGCGGTGGTGCCGCCGGGTCCCGACAATCCGATGGGCGAATACGCGCTCTATCTCGGCTGGCCGCTCTATGCGATCCACGGCACCAACGAGCCCGACGCGATCGGCCGGCGCGTGACGCGCGGCTGCATCCGCCTCTATCCCGAGGGGATCGAGTCGCTGTTCCGCATGACGCCCGTCGGCACCCGCGTCACCGTGGTCGACCAGGAGGCCAAGATGGGCTGGGTCGGCGACGACCTCTTCATCGACCTGCATCCGTCGCGCAGCGACGTCGACCTGCTGGAGGACGAGGGGAAGTTCGATCCCAGGCCGATCCCGGGCCTGCGCGAGCGCATCGCCCGGTTCGCGGGGCCGGCGGCGGCGCGCATCGACTGGCCGACGGTCGATGCGGCGGAACGCCGTCGCGACGGCGTGCCGGTGCGAATCACCCGCTCGATCGACACGCCCAGCGAGGCGCTGCCGATCGAGCGGATGACGCGGTCCTAGTCGCTGCGGCCTACTTGCGCATGCCGCGGCGGAAGGCGCGGTCGAACTTCTCGTTCGCGGCGCGCGCATCGGCCTGGGCCGCCTGGGCGGCCTGGAGGGCCTGCTGCGAGGTCGCCTGCGCCTGACGCGCGGCGGCCAGCGCCTGGGCGGAGTTGTCGGAGGCCTTGCGGGCCTCGGCCAGCGCCGCCTCGGAGTTGCTGGCGCTCTTCTGCAGCAGCGCCTTGTCGTCGGCGCTCAGGCTGGCGCAGGCGCCGAGAAGGGCGAGCGGCGCGACCACGACGGCGAGCTTGCCGAAGCGGCGGAAATTGCTGTTCATTGTCGAAGCTCCTTATACCGGTCGAAATTGACGAAGGCCGGTCGGGGCAATTCTTCCGGTCCGTCGGCGCGGAACTTAGCGAATGCGCGCCGTCGCGGCCAGATTTGCGATCACGGGTCGGTTCGACCGCCGGCGCTGTTGCGAGTGCGACACGCAGCGGCGACTTGTCGCACCGGGCATTCAGCGCCGCAGGATGGAGCCGAGCACGCCTCTGACGATCTGGCGGCCGACCGATCCGCCGATGCTGCGCGCCATGCTCTTGAAGAATGCCTCCTCGACGGATTCGCGCTGGCGCGGCGGCGCGGCCGGGCGGCTCCTGGGACGGTAGCTGCCGGGCTCCGGTGCCGGCTCGCTCCACGGGCCGCGCCCGGCCGGCGTCCGTGGGGCCGGCGGCTGCGGCGCCTGGCGCCCGGACGGTGGATCCGGCGGCCGGGAATGGCGGCCCTGGAGGATCTCGAACGCCGACTCGCGGTCGACCGGCGTGTCGTAGCGTCCGGCGAGCGGGCTGCTGCGGATGATCTCGGCGCGCTCGGCCGGCGTGATCGGGCCGAGGCGGGAATCGGGCGGCCGGATCAGGGCGCGCTCGACCACGCAGGGCCGACCCTTCTCGTCGAGCAGCGATACCAGCGCCTCGCCGACGCCCATCTCCGTGATCGCCGCCGCCGTGGAGAAGCGCGGGTTCGGCCGGAACGTCTCGGCCGCGACCTTGACCGCCCGCTGGTCGCGCGGGGTGAAGGCGCGCAGGGCGTGCTGCACCCGGTTGCCGAGCTGGGCCAGCACCGATTCCGGGATGTCGAGCGGGTTCTGCGTCACGAAATAGACGCCGACCCCCTTCGAGCGGATCAGGCGCACCACCTGCTCGACCTTGTCGATCAGCGCCTTGGGCGCATCATCGAACAGGAGATGGGCCTCGTCGAAGAAGAAGACGAGCCGCGGCTTTTCCGGGTCGCCGATCTCCGGAAGCTGCTCGAACAGCTCGGACAGCAGCCACAGCAGGAAGGTCGCGTAGAGGGCGGGCTGTTGCATCAGGCGGTCGGCCGCGAGGATGCCGATGCGGCCCATGCCCGCCTCGTCGACCTGCAGCAGGTCGGCCAAGTCGAGCATCGGCTCGCCGAAGAAGCGCTCCGCGCCCTGGCTCTCCAGCGCCAGCAGGGCGCGCTGGATGGCGCCGACCGAAACGCCGGACACGGTGCCGTAGCGCAGCGTCAGGTCGCGGGCGTTCTCGGCGACGAAGACCAGGATCGCGCGCAGGTCCTTGAGGTCGAGCAGCAGCAGCCCCTCGTCGTCGGCGAGCTTGAACGCGAGGTTGAGGACGCCCGTCTGGATCTCGTTGAGGCCGAGCAGCCGGCCGAGCAGCAGCGGCCCGAGGTCGGAGACGGTGGCCCGCAGCGGATGCCCCTGGACACCCTCGAGGTCCCAGAAGGTCGTCGGGAAGCCGCGATGGGCCAGGGTAACGCCCAGCGCCTTCGCCCGCTCGGTCAGCCGCGGCTTGTCCTCGCCCGGCCGACTGATCCCGGCGAGGTCGCCCTTGACGTCGGCCATGAACACCGGGACGCCGAGGCGCGAGAAGCCCTCGGCCAGCACCTGCAGGGTCACGGTCTTGCCGGTGCCGGTCGCGCCGGCGATGAGACCGTGGCGGTTGGCGAGCCGCGGCAGCAGGTGCAGCGGGCCCGTCCCCTTGCCGACGAAGATGCCGCCGTCGTCCGTCATGCCCCGCGACCCCCGCATCACCCCTGATCGCCGTCAGCTACGGGCGCCGGCGGCACGCCGTCAAGGCGCCCCGCTTGCCGTCGCGCGCCGGCCGGCCCATCTCGACGCCATGACGAGACGAGCCCACCCCATCCGCGTCCCTGTCCTGGCCCTCGCCGCCCTCGCCCTGGCGTCCGGCGCGGCCGCGGCGCAGCAATCCCGGTCCGCCAGGCCCGCCCCGGCCGCCAAGGAGGAGCGCTACGACGACTGGCGGGTGCGCTGCGAGGCGCCGAAGCCCGACGCCAGGCCGATCTGCTTCATCGAGCAGCGCCTCAGCCGCAAGGAGGATACCGACCGGCTGGCGCTCGCCATCGCACTCGGCTTCTTCGCCAACGACGGCAAGGCGGGGATGATCCTGAAGCTGCCGCCGACCGCGGTGCGCGAGGCCGGCATCATCATGCAGGTCGACGAGAAGCCGGTCCGCGAGGCGGGGATCCGGGCGTGCGGCCCCGAGAGCTGCACCGTCGTCGCCCTCGTCGACGACGCGATGATGACGGAGCTGCGCTCGGGCAGGCAGGCGACCGTCGCCTACAGCCTGAAGGACGTCGCGGAGGTGGTGCGCGTGCCGGTGTCGCTGCGCGGCGTCGGCAAGGGCCTCGCCGCGCTGCGCAAGCGGCAATAGCGCTTCAGCGGCCCTGGAACGCCGGCTTGCGCTTCTCCATGAAGGCGGTGCGGCCTTCCTTGTAGTCGGCGCTGGCGAAGCACGCCTTGACCAGCGTGTCGCACAGGTCGCGGTCGACGTGGCCCGGCACCTTGCCGATGATCTCCTCGACCTCGCGCTTGACCGCGAGGATGGTCATCGGCGCGTTGTCGGCGATCGTGGCGCAGTATTGCCGCACATAGTCCTCGAGCTCGGCCGCGGGCACGACGCGGTTGACCAGCCCCATCCGCTCGGCCTCGTCGGCGCTGAAGGCGCGCGCCGTGAAGAAGATCTCCTTGGCGAAGGCCGGGCCGACGATCGCGACGAGCTTGTTGATGCCGGTGACGCGGTAGCCGAGGCCGAGCTTGGCCGCGGGAATGGCGAAGCGGCTGTCGTCGGAGCAGATGCGGATGTCGGTGTTGAGCGTGATGGCGACGCCGCCGCCTACGCACCAGCCGCGGATCATCGAGATGGTCGGCTTGCCGACATGGCGCAGCCGGTCGCTGCAGCTCTCGACGAAGCGCTCGTACTCTGCGACCTGCTCGGGCGTGTTGCGCGCCTGCTCGAACTGCGAGATGTCCGCGCCCGACACGAACGCCTTGTCGCCGGCACCCTTGAGCACGATCACCCGTACCGCCGGATTCGCCTCGAAATCGTCGAGGATCTTCGGCAGCGCCTCCCACATGTCGGTGGAGACCGCGTTGCGCCGCTCCGGCTTGTTGAAGGTGATCCAGCCGATCGCCCCGTCGATCTCGGCGACCATGTATTTGGTGATCTCGGGCAGGCGGCGGACGTCGTCGGGCATGGCGATCCTCATCGGTCT
>JADZBA010000112.1 GCA_020852355.1 Alphaproteobacteria bacterium | reverse complement strand
TTTCGGCATCAACAGCCTCACCGCCATCATCTATTCGACCTGGATCAACCGCAGCAATTTCGGCGGCGCGGCGCAGCTCGCGGTCACCATCGTGCTGGTCATCGCCGTCCTGATCCTCGCCGAACGCGGCGCCCGCCGCGCCGGCGCGCAGGTAGTGCCGCGCGACAGCCGCGTCGCGGCGGCGCGCACGCCGCTGCGGGGCCGGTCGGCCATGCTGGCCAGCGCGAGCTGCGGTCTGCTGCTGCTCTGCGCCTTCGGCCTGCCGGTCGGCCAGTTGCTCTATCTCGCCTCGCGCCAGCTGACGCCGGCCTCCTTCGCCCTCACCGGGGCGCCGCTGCTCGCCACTGTGCTGCTCGCCGCCGGCGCCGCCCTCGTCACCGTGGCCATCGGCCTCTTTGCCGCGCAGAAAGGTCGCGCCGGCTCGCCCCTGTCGCGTGGCGCCATCCGCCTCGCGACGCTCGGCTATGCCGTTCCGGGCACGGTGCTGGCGCTCGGCCTGCTGCAGCCGCTCGGGCTCGCCGACCGCTGGCTCAATGTCGCGACCCGCGCCGCCTTCGGCTGGATGCCCGGCCTGGTCCTCTCCGGCTCGGTCTTCGCCCTGCTCTATGTCTACGCCATCCGCTTCCTCGCGGTGTCGCACTCGACCCTGCACGACGCCATGGAAAAGCGCGGCAATTCCATGCTCGACGCCGGCCGCGTGCTCGGCGCGCGCGGCTTCGATCTGTTCCTGCGCGTCGACATGCCGACGCTCGCCCCCGCCCTCCTCGCCGCCGGCACGCTGGTCTTCGTCGAGATCATCAAGGAGCTGCCGGCGACGCTGCTGCTGCGCCCGCTCGGCATCGATACGCTGGCGACCATCGTCTACGCCCGCGCCAATGTCGGACTTTTCGCCGAAGCGGCCCTCCCCGCACTCGCCATCGTCCTCGCCGGACTGCTGCCGGTCATTCTTGCTACCTGGCTGGCCGACCGTAGGAAAGTATGACTCCCTGCCGTCTCGTTTTTTGAGCCGGATGCCCTATAAGGGCCGCACGCAACAGGGAGTGCCCCTCATGGCTTCAAAGCTCGCCGTCCTCGCCTTTGCCCTTGCCACCAGCCTTGTGGGCGTCGCCCATGCCGCGCCGCGAACCGATCTGCGCGTCGGCGTCGTGCTCGAGCCCCCCGCGCTCGACCCCACCGCCGGCGCCGCCGCCGCGATCGACGAGGTGGTCTACCAGAACGTCTTCGAGGGGCTGACCCGGATCGACGAGACCGGCAGCGTGCAGCCGGCGCTGGCCCTCTCCTGGCACGTCTCCGACGACAACCTCACCTACACCTTCCATCTCGTCGAGGGCGCGACCTTCCATGACGGCACGAGCTTCGACGCCGACGACGTGGTCTTCACCTTCGAGCGCATCCGCGCCGCCGACAGCGTCAACGCGCAGAAGGCGCTCTATGCCGGCATCACCGCCGTGACGGCGCTCGACCCGGCGACCGTGGAGATCACGCTGGCCGCGCCGAACGGCAATTTCCTCTTCGACATCGGCCGCGGCGACGCGGTGATCGTCGCCCCCGAAAGCGCAGCGAACAATGCCGCCACGCCGATCGGCACCGGCCCGTTCAAATTCGTCAGCTGGCAGCGCGGCGCCACGCTGACGCTCGAGCAATATGCCGGCTACTGGGGCACCAGGCCCGCTCTGACCAAGGCGACCTACGTCTTCATCAACGACCCCGGCGCGCGCGTGAACGCCCTGCTCTCGGGCGACATCGACGGCATCAACAACACCGACGCCTCGACCCTGCCGCTGTTCGAGAACGATCCGCGCTTCAAGGTGCTGGTCGGCACCACCGAAGGCGAGACGCTCCTCGTGCAGAACAATGCCCGCGAGCCCTTCGACAGGCTCGAGGTGCGGCAGGCCATCGCCCGTGCGCTCGACCGCCAGGAGATCATCGCCGGCGCCTCGTCGGGCTTCGGCACGCCGATCGGCAGCCACTTCCCGCCGCACAACCCGGATTATGTCGACCTCACCGGCACCTATCCCTACGACCTCGACGCCGCGCGCAAGCTCCTCGCCGACGCCGGCTATCCCGACGGTTTCTCGGCCACGCTGAAGCTGCCGCCGGTGCCCTATGCCACGATCGGCGGCCAGATCATCGCCAGCCAGCTGGCGAAGATCGGCATCCGGCTGACGCAGGTCAATGTCGACTGGAACCAGTGGCTCACCGACGTCTTCACCAACAAGGACTACGACCTGACGATCGTCAGCCATGTCGAGCCATTCGACATTGGCATGTACGCCGATCCCAATTATTACTTCGGCTACGACGATCCCGACTTCCAGGCGATCATCAGGACGCTCAACGAGACCACCGACACGGCGGCCCGGCGCGAGCTTCTGATCGCCGCGCAGAAGCGGCTGGCGGAGCAGGCTGTCAATGGGTTCCTATTCGAGCTGCCACAGACCGGCGTGTGGAATGCCAAGCTCGAAGGCATGTGGCAGAACGCCCCCATCGAGGGTCTCGTGCTCACCGGCATCCACTGGGTGGAATAAGCGGGCGGAGGGCAAGGCCCCCTCACCCGGCCTTCGGCCGACCTCTCCCCCGAAGGGAGAGGTAGAGAAGAGGCGACATGGCGCCCCATCGCACCTCTCCCCTGGGGGGAGAGGTCGGCGCGCAGCGCCGGGTGAGGGGGCCTTGCCACACGCACCGGCCCCGCGGCCCACCGCATGACCTGGTTCGTCGGTCGGAAGCTCCTGGGCCTTCTCGCGACCCTGTTCGTCGCGGCGATGATCATCTTCCTGATGCTGGATCTGCTGCCGGGCGACCCCGCCCGCTTCATCCTCGGCATCAACGCCACGCCCGAGGCCGTCGCCGCGCTGCGCCAGCAGCTCGGCCTCGACCGCCCGCCGCTGGAGCGCTTCTTCGGCTGGATCGGCGGCATGCTGGTCGGCGATTTCGGCCTCTCCGCCACGCAGGGCCAACCGGTGAGCAGCCTCATCGCCGGCCGCCTCGGCGTGACGCTGCCGCTGACCCTCTTCGCCATGCTCCTCTCCACCGCGATCGGCCTGCCGCTCGGCGTCCTTGCCGCCCGCAGGCGCGGCTCGCTCGCCGATACCGGCCTCATGGTGCTGGCGCAGCTCGGCGTCGCGGTGCCGAATTTCTGGTTCGGCATGCTCCTGGTGCTGCTCTTTTCGGTGACGCTGCGCTGGCTGCCGCCGGGCGGCTTCGTGCCCTGGGGCGACAACCCTGTCGGCGCCTTCAACTCGCTGATCCTGCCCGCCTTCGCGCTGGCCCTGCCGCAGGCGGCGATCCTCGCCCGCGTCACCCGCACCGCGCTGGTCGACGTGCAGGGCGCCGATTTCATCCGCACGGCGCGCGCCAAGGGGCTGACCACGGCCGAGGCGATCCGCCGCCACGGCCTGCGCAACGCGCTGCTGCCGGTCCTCACCATCCTCGGTCTGCAATTCGCCTATCTGGTCGCCGGCACCGTCATCGTCGAGAACGTCTTCTACCTGCCCGGCCTCGGCCGGCTGATCTTCGACGCCATCAACGCCCGCGATCTGATCCTCGTGCGCTCGGCCATCATCATCCTCGTCCTCGCCGTCATTGGAACCATGTTCCTCACCGATCTCGCCTATGCCTGGGTCGATCCGCGCCTGCGCCGGGGGCGGAGCGAATGAGCTCCACCCCCGCCGCCCCCGGTCGCGTCTCCGCCCGTGCCGCCTGGCGCCAGCATCCAAGCCTCCATATCGGGGTCGTCGCCTCGCTGCTCTTCCTGCTCTTCGGCTTCTCCTCCATCCTGTGGACCCCCTACCCCATCGAGGTCATCAATGTCGGCGCGGCCATGCAGGGCATGAGCGGCGCGCACTGGCTCGGCACCGACCATCTCGGCCGCGACATGCTCTCCCTGGTGATGAAGGGCACGCTGACGAGCTTCGTCGTCGCCGCCATCGCCGTGGCCATCGGCGCCGCCATCGGCGTGCCGCTGGGCCTCGCCGCCGCGGCCTGGGGCGGGCCGGCGGAATGGCTGATCCTGCGCGTCAACGATTTCCTCTTCGCCTTCCCGGCGCTGATCATCGCCATCCTCATCACCACCCTGTTCGGCCCGAGCGCCATCAACGCCATGATCGCCGTGGGCATCTTCAACATCCCGGTCTTCGCCCGCGTGGCGCGCGGCGGCGCGCTGAGCCTGCTCACCCTCGACTATGTCGCGGCGGCCCGTCTCGCCGGCATGGGCAGCCTCGAGATCGCCCGCCGCCACATCCTGCCCAACATCGCCAGCCTCATCATCGTGCAGGCGACCATCCAGCTCGCCATGGGCATCCTCGCCGAAGCGAGTCTCTCCTATGTCGGGCTGGGCACGCAGCCGCCCGCCACCAGCCTCGGCCTGATGCTCAAGGACGCCCAGACCTACGCCCTTTTGCAGCCCTCGCTGGCGCTGATCCCCGGCCTCACCATCATCCTTGTCGTGGTGGCGCTCAACCTCGCCGGCGACGGCCTGCGCGACCTGCTCGACCCGCGTCTCCGCCGCCTCGGAGGCGCCCGTGCGGCTGCTTGAGATCGAACGGCTCAGCGT
>JADZBA010000111.1 GCA_020852355.1 Alphaproteobacteria bacterium | reverse complement strand
TCGGCGGGGATGCCGAGGGAGCGCGCGAGGTCGTTGGCGGTGCCGAGCGGCAGGATGCCGAGCGGCAGGCCGGTCTCGACGATGGCGGGGGCGGCTGCGCTCAACGTTCCGTCGCCGCCGCCGACGATGACACGGTCGCAGCCGTCGGCCGCGTGCGCGCGAATGACGTCGGAGGGGTTCTCGCTCTCGCCGGGGACGTGGCACACCACCTCCAGGCCGCCGGCGGCGAGGACCGCGAGGGCGCCGTCGAGGCTGGCGCCGCCGTTGCGGGCGCGGGGGTTGACGACGACGAGCGCGCGCGACCGCGGCGCTCCCACCTGCGCTGCCGCCGTGGCGTCGTTGTTGGGTCCGGTCATGGTCGGGCCATTCAATGGTACTGGGTCGCGACACGTTCCAGGGAGACGGGCGATCGACACCATCGCGAGAATCGACGAGGCCATCCTGCTGGCGCTGCGCAGTGCCGAGGATCCGGCCGACCCGATCGGCCCGCCGTGGCTGGAGATCCTGCTCGACGACGCGACCGCGCTCGGCAGCTACGCCGTCCTCGGCCTCCTCGTGCTGCTGGCGCTCGGCTATCTCGCCGTCGTCCGTCGGCCGCGCTCGGCGATCCTCGTCGCGATCTCGTTCGGCGGGGCGGTGCTGCTGGCGTCATTGCTGAAGGGCGGCTTCGACCGGCCGCGGCCGGACCTTGTGGCGCACCTCGTCCAGACGCGCACCGCGAGCTTCCCGAGCAGCCACGCCATGCTGTCGGCCGTCGTCTTTCTGACCCTCGGCACGCTGCTCGCCGCCGCCCATCGCGGACGTGCGCCGAAGGCCTACTTCGTCGGCGCCGCCGTCCTGTTGACCGGCCTCGTCGGCTTCAGCCGGGTCTATCTCGGCGTCCACTGGCCCTCCGACGTCGTCGGCGGATGGGTGATCGGCGCGGTCTGGGCTGCCGCCTGCCGATGGGCGATCGGGCGCATGCGGGCCGTTCCTCGCCGGCCCGGGAACGGAGGCCCGGCGCGTGATCGGTTGACACTTCGAAACCGCAGCGGCTAACTCTGCGGTGCCGGCCGTCGTCGGGGGGCGCGACCGGTGCCGGAAATTCCGGGTCCAGGGGGACGTCGTCGCAATGGCGACGGAAAAGGGGGGTGGATGCCGGCCGATTCGAGCCGAAAGACGATCCTTCGTCGCATTCGCGCCAGCACCGCGTCGCTGGCGCTCCTCGCTCTCGCCGCCTGCGCGACCGAAGGTCCGCCGGGGGTCGCGACATCCACATCCGCCCGGCCGCCGCTGCCACCGATCGAGCGCACGCCCGACGAGCTCGACGAGATCCTGCGCGCGCCCTCGTCGCCCGGGGCGACGCCCGTCGCGGTCAATCCCAATGTCCTGCCCGGCTGGTCGTCCGACCGCCAGGGGCAGGTGATTCCCGCCCTGCTGAACTCCTGCGGCGTGCTGACGTTCCAGCGGATGATCGCGATCGGCGTCGAGGCGACGCCCGACGACTGGTTCGATGTCTGCATCGCCGCGGCCGGCGTCCCGCCGGACGACGACCAGGCGGCGCGGCGCTTCTTCGAGCAGTGGTTCACGCCGGTCAAGGTCGCGACCGAGAACGGCGATACCGGGCGTTTCACCGGGTATTACGAGGCGCAGCTCCGTGGCTCCTGGAAGAAGACCGCGCGCTACGACGTACCGATCTACGGCTATCCGGGCCGTCCCAACGGCGGCAGGCTGCCTGCGCGCGCCCAGATCGCCCGCGGTGCGCTCGGCAAGCATGCCAAGCCGCTGCTCTGGGTCGACAGCGCGTTCGATGCCTATGTCCTGGAGGTGCAGGGGTCGGGCCGTGTCCACATGGAGGACGGGAAGGTCGTCGGCATCGGCTATGCCGGGCAGAACGGCCACCGCTTCGTCGACCTGACCCAGGTGCTGCAGCGGCGCGGCGCGTTGCCCGACCGTTCGTTCGCCGGGCTGAAGCGCTATCTCGACCGGCTGCCCGCCGCCCGGCGCCAGGCCGTGATGAACCTCAACCCCAGCTACGTCTTCTTCCGCATCCGCGACGGCAAGGACCCGGTCGGGGCCCAGGGCGTGCCGCTGACCGCGGGGCGCAGCCTCGCGGTCGACCCGCGCCATGTGCCGCTCGGCGCGCTGATCTGGCTGCACGTGCCGCGCGGGTCGGGCGGCGACGACGTGCGCCGGCTGGTGGTGGCCCAGGATACCGGCGGCGCCATCAGCGGCCCGGTGCGCGGCGATGTCTTCTGGGGTACCGGCGATGCGGCGCGCGGCCGGGCGCTCGCGACGAACGCGCCCGGCCAGTACTATATGCTGGTGCCCAAGACCCACACGATCCTGACACAGCTTGCGAAGTAGCCGCGCCCCTCGGCCGTCCCACGCTTGTACGGTGGTCCGGCGGGCGATGCGGCCGTCCGCCGGCTCCGGCATGGCGGCATAGGACACGCACCGTCGGGGTAGGCGCGCAGGCCTGGTGACGGCGAGCCGCCAGGCGTCGGCGACGCCCGCCACCGCCTCATGGGTCATGGCGCGGACGCAGACCTCGTCGAGATGGGCGCCGATCGCCGCGCTTCGACGGCTGCGCAGTCCTGACCCGCGCCATCGGTCGGTATTTCCGACCCATGGTATGAGCCGGCAACTGGCTTGGGCCCGGCGGTTGTGGCGCCCGGCTCCTCGAGCTACTTTGGATCCATGGATCCAAACGCTATCGAGACGGCGATCCGCGACGAGATCGAGGCCGGCCGGCTGATGCCGGGGACGGCGCTGCGGCAGGAAGCCCTGGCCGCGCGTTTCGGCGTCAGTCGGCAACCGGTGCGCCTGGCGCTCGGCAGCCTGCTCGCCGCCGGCCTCGTCGAGCGCCGGACGGACCGCGGGCTGGCGGTCGCCGGCATCTCCGCGCCGGCGGCGGCCGAGCTGGCGGCGGTCCGCGTCCTGGTGGAGACCGAGGCGCTGCGCCTGGCGCTGCCGAAGCTCGACGCCGTCCGGCTGCGCCGCGCCCATCGGATCGCCGCGGACATCGTCGAGGAGGACGACCCGGCGGCGATCGAGGAACTCGACGTCGCCTTTCACGCCATCCTCTACGCGCCCGGCGGCAATGCGCGGCTGCTGCGCCTCGTCGAGGCGCTGCGGCGCGAGGGGCGGCGCGCCTATGCCGTGCAGCCGCCGGGATCGGCCTTCCGTCGGCGGCTGGCCGCCGAGCACGCCGCCATCCTCGCGGCCTGCGAGGCGTCCGACGCGGCGGCGGCGGTGCGGACGCTGACCGACCATCTGCGCGGGCCGCTGCCCGCGGAAGGAGAGCAGGAATGAGCAGCTACGAGGCGGAGGTGCTGTGGCGGCGCGGCGACGCGCGATTCACCGACGGGCGTTATACGCGCGGCCACGAATGGCGCTTCGACGGCGGCGCCGTCGTGCCTGCGTCGTCCTCGCCGCACGTGGTGCGCGCGCCCTGGTCCGTGGCCGAGAACGTCGATCCCGAAGAGGCGTTCGTGGCAGCCCTGGCGAGCTGCCACATGCTGTTCTTCCTGTCGTTCGCCTCCCGGCGGGGCATCGTCGTCGACGAGTATCGCGATCAGGCGCTCGGTTACATGGAGAAGAACGCCGAGGGGCGGATGGCGGTCACCCGGGTCGTGCTGCGCCCGGCCGTGCGCTATGTCGGCGAGCCGCCGTCGGCGGAGACGGTGGCGGCATTGCACCACGAGAGCCACGAGGAATGCTTCATCGCCAACTCGGTCAGGACGGTGGTGACGGTCGAGACACCTTGATGGAACGTCCCGATCGGGCGCACCGTTCGTAGCTCTCGCGGAGCAACGGGAGAGTTGGGATGAAGCGGGTTCGCGTGCTGGTCGTACTGCTCGTCGCCGTGCTGGCGTCGGCCTGCGCACGCCATGACGATCTGCCGGTGGTCAAGGACCTCGACCTCCAGCGCTATTCCGGACGCTGGCACGAGGTCGCCTCGATCCCCGCCTGGTTCGCCCGCGACTGCGCCACCGACACCACGGCGGAGTACACGCCGTCGTCCGACGGCACCGTGAAGGTGGTGAATGCCTGCCGCCGGGCCGACGGCGAGCGCGAGGCGGCGGACGGCATCGCCCGTGCCGCCGGCGCGCCCGGCGAGGGCAAGCTCGAGGTGACGTTCGTGACCGTCCTCGGGCAGCCGATCTGGCTGCTCGCCGGCGACTACTGGATCGTGGCGCTCGACAAGGACTACCGCTGGTCGGTCGTCGCCCATCCTTCGCGCGACTATGGCTGGATCCTGTCGCGCTCGCCCACCCTGACGGCCGCGACCCTGCGCGACATGCGCGACTGGCTGGCGGCCGTGGGCTACGATACCTGCCGCGTCGTCGTGACCGCCGACCCCGGGCGGCCGCGGCTCTGCGACGTGTAGCGGGGCGGCACGGGCGGGATAGCCGCCCGCGCTCCGCCCGTCGCTATCCGCCGGTCACGCTCATGTGGCGGGAGACGGCCGAGCGCTGGCGGCGGCGATCGATGACGAAGTCGTGCCCGCGGGGCTTGCGCGCGATGGCGGCGCGGATCGCCGCATCCAGGGCCCGGTCGTCGCTGCTGGCGCGCAGCGGCGCGCGCAGGTCGGCGGCGTCCTCCTGGCCGAGGCACATGTAGAGCGTGCCGGTGCAGGTCAGCCGCACGCGGTTGCAGCTTTCGCAGAAATTGTGGGTCAGCGGCGTGATGAAGCCGAGCCGCCGGCCGGTCTCGCGGACGGTGAAGTAACGGGCGGGCCCGCCGGTCGTGTGGTCGCTCTCGTCGAGCGTCCAGCGTCGCATCAGCCGGGCGCGCACCATGGAGAGGGGCAGGTACTGGTCGAGCCGCGCCTCGCCGCCGATCTCGCCCATCGGCATGACCTCGATGAGCACCAGATCGAAGCCCTCGGTGCCGCACCATTCGACCATGCGGTCGATCTCGTCCTCGTTCACGCCCTTCAGCGCGACGGCGTTGATCTTGATCTGCAGGCCGGCCGCCTTGGCGGCCGCCAGCCCGTCCAGCACCTGCGGCAGGCGTCCCCAGCGGGTGATCTCCGCGAACTTCGCCGGGTCGAGCGTGTCGACCGAGACGTTGATCCGCCGCACGCCGCACGCCGCCAGCTCGGCGGCATGGCGCTGGAGCTGGCTGCCGTTGGTCGTCACCGTCAGCTCGTCCAGCGCGCCGCTGCCGAGATGCCGCGAGAGCGATCGCACCAGGCTCATCACGTTGCGCCGCACGAGAGGTTCGCCGCCGGTCAGCCGGAGCTTGCGCACGCCCAGCCGCACGAAAGCGCTGCACAGCCGGTCGAGCTCCTCCAGGCTCAGCACCTCCGCCTTGGGCAGGAAGGTCATGTCCTCAGCCATGCAGTAGAGGCAGCGGAAATCGCAACGATCGGTGACCGACACGCGCAGGTAGGTGATCTGCCGCGCGAACGGGTCGGTCAGGGGGCGGTCGGCGATGGTCGCGATCGGCGTCATATCCGACTGTATATAAGGCGCGCCTGCCCCGGATGGAAAGGCCCACCTGCGACGGAACGCGCGGGGTACGGGCCATGGCGGCGGCGCCTCGGATGTGACACATTCGGGGAGGGATGATCCGCATTCGCATATTAGTGAAGCCTTCAGGGGCCCGAAACCGATGAGCGGCGGCGCGCTCGCGCATCCCGTCGCGCGACCGGCGCCTCGCCCGGTGCCGGCGCCGCGCCTTGCGGGCTGGCCGCTGTTTGCGGTGGCGGTGGCGATCCTGGTCAGCCTGCCGCTGCTGGCGGTGTTCGCGAACCTCTTCGCCTCCTCAGACGGGGTCTGGGGGCATCTCGCCGCCACCGTGCTGCCGCGCTACGTCGAGAACAGCCTGTGGCTGGCGCTCGGCGTCGGCGCCGGCACACTGTTCGTCGGCACCGGCACCGCGTGGCTGGTGACCATGTACCGCTTTCCCGGCTGGCGGACCTTCGAATGGGCGCTGCTGCTGCCGCTGGCGGCGCCGGGCTACGTCATGGCCTACGCCTATGCCGACTTCCTGCAGTTCGTCGGCCCGGTGCAGACCGCGCTCCGCAACGCCATGGGTTGGGAGCGCGGCGACTACTGGTTCCCGGAGATCCGCTCGGTCGGCGGCGCGGTGTTCGTCCTGACGCTGGCCGCCTATCCCTACGTCTATCTGCTCGCCCGCTCGGCCTTCCTCGCGCAGTCGGTATGCGTGCTGGAGGCGAGCCGCATGCTCGGCTGCAGCCCCGCGCGCATGTTCTGGAAGGTGGCCCTGCCGCTGGCCCGGCCGGCGCTCGTCGCCGGCGTGGCGCTGGCGCTGATGGAGACGCTGGCGGAGTTCGGTGCCGTGCAGCATTTCGGCATCGACACCTTCACGACCGGTATCTACCGCACCTGGTTCGCGCTCGGCACGCCGGTCGCCGCCGCACAGCTCTCGGTCCTGCTGGTCGGATTCGTGCTGCTGCTGGTGGTGGTCGAGCGCTGGTCGCGCGGCGGCATGCGCTTCCACCACACCACGGCGCGCTATCGCCGGCTGCCGGTGCAGCGCCTCGGGGCGGCGGGCGGGACCGTCGCCTTGCTGTGCTGCGTGCTGCCGATCGCGCTGGGGTTCCTGGTCCCGGGCGGCGTCCTCCTCGACATGGCGATCGACGGCGGCGATCCGCTGCTCGGCCGGCAGTTCCTGGGCTTCGCCCGCAACAGCCTGCTGCTGGGCGCCATGGCCGCCGCCCTGGTCGTCGTCGTGGCCACCCTGCTCGCCTATGCCCAGCGCCTGGCGCGGGGTCCGATCGTGACCATCGCCGTGCGCGTCGCCACGCTCGGCTACGCGATGCCCGGCGCGGTCGTCGCCGTCGGCGTCCTCATTGCCTTCGGCGCCCTCGACAGCGCGCTCGACGGCTGGATGCGGCGCAGCTTCGGCGTCTCCTCCGGGCTGCTGTTCAGCGGCACCGCCTTCGCCCTGCTGATGGCCTATCTCGTCCGCTTCCTGGCGGTCGCCTTCAACACCGCGGAGGCGAGCCTCGCCAAGGTGACGCCACACATCGACCAGGCCGCCCGCGTGCTGGGGCAGGGGCCGCGCGGCACGCTCTGGCGGGTGCATGTGCCGATGCTGAAGGGCGGCCTGCTGACGGGGGCCCTGCTGGTCTTCGTCGACGTCATGAAGGAGCTGCCGGCGACGCTGATCGTGCGGCCCTTCGACTTCGACACGCTGGCCATCCGCGCCTATCGGCTGGCCTCGGACGAGCGGCTGGCGGAGGCGTCGACGGCCTCGCTCGCCATCGTCGTCGTCGGTATTCTCCCCGTCGTGCTCCTGAGTCGCGCCATCGGCCGGACCCGCCCCGGCGCCTGATGCGGTTTCGCTTGGTCCTCGCGGCGGCCGCGCTGGCGGCGGTCGCAACCCCCGCGTTCGCGCCCGCGCGCGCGCAGCAGCAGCCGGCGACGGTCGCCGTCGTGCTGAGCGCGCACCCGGCCGCCGCCGCGGTGCCCGCGGCGATGATTCGCGCCGGCATCGAAGCCGCGGCCGCGGTCGCCAACGAGGAGGAGGCGGGCCGGGCCCGCCCGGTGCGCCTCGTCTACGCCGACGACCAGGGCACCCCGGCGGGTGCCGCCGAGGCCGCCGCGAAGCTGCTGGCCGACGGCGCGCCCGTCGCGCTGATCGGCGGCCAGTCCTCGCCGGTGACCGCGCCGCAGATCGCCGCCGCCGCGCGGGCCGGCCGCCCCTTCGTCAACGTCAATGGCTGGGACCCGGGCCTTCGCCTCACCGGCATCGCCGACGCCTTCCACGTCGCCCCGGACGCCTGGACGGTGCCCGAGGCGCTCGCCCGGTCCGCCGCCGCGATCGGCGCGGCACGCGTGGTGCTGGTCGCCGCCGCCGAGCGCGGCGCCGCGGTGCGGGCCGAGCCCGTGCAGGCGGCGCTCGGCGCCTTGCGGCCGCCGCTCGAGGCACCGTTGGCGGTGCTGGACGTCGCCGCGCGGCCGCCGGTCGCCGCGGCCGCCCTGCGCCGCGAGCCGCCCGACCTGCTGATCGCACTGACCCCTGGCGCCGCGGGGGCGCGGCTGCTGGCCGGCCTGCGCGCGGCCGGCGTCGCCCCGACCGCCGGGACGCTGGTCCTCGACGGCGCCGGCATCGCCGACGCCCCCGGCTTCTGGGACGACGCGCGGGACGCCGGACGCCTGCTGCTGTCGGTCGCGCTGCAGCATCCGGGCATCGCGCTGACGCCACGCGGCGCGGCCGCGCGCAAGCGCCTGCCGACCGACATGGCCGAGACGCGGCTGTTCCACCAGGGGGCCGATGCGCTGTTCGCGCTGGTCGACGGGTTGCGCGCCGCGCGCGGCGGCGACCCGGCGGCCCTCGTCAGGGCGCTGGACACCGGAACTGCCATGGGCACCCGCGGGCCGGTCCGCTTCCGCACGGAGATCGGGCCGCGCTACCGCCAGCGCCTGGAGGTACCGTTCGCCCTGGTGCAGCATGTCGAGA
The DNA here is from genome assembly GCA_020852355.1 of Alphaproteobacteria bacterium. Lineage (GTDB taxonomy): Bacteria > Pseudomonadota > Alphaproteobacteria > ATCC43930 > Allostellaceae > Allostella. The sequence continues at coordinate 6,332 of JADZBA010000111.1, read as the reverse complement.
CCGGTGCCCCCGCCGCCCGCGCCCGGGCGGTCTGGGTTCCCGGCCAGCCCTTCGACGCCGCCCGCCTCGCGCGGCCGGCGGCCCGCCCCACGGGAGCGCCGCGATGACCGTCAACCTCTACAGCGACACCCAGACCAGGCCGACGCCGGCGATGCGCCGGGCCATCGCCGAGGCGCCGGTCGGCGACGAGCAGCGCGGGGAGGACCCCTCGGTCAACGCGCTGTGCGAGCGCGTCGCGGCACTGCTGGGCAAGGAGGCGGCGATGTTCCTGCCGTCCGGCACGATGTGCAACGAGATCGCGCTCGCGGTCCATTGCCGGCCGGGCGACGAGGTCCTGGCCGATGTCACCTCGCACCTCATCCATTTCGAGGCGGGCGGGCCGGGCGCGCTGGCCGGCGTGCTGATCAAGACCCTGCCCGGCACGCGCGGCGTCTTCACTGCCGCGGACGTCGACGGGGCTGCGCGCGGCGGCGGCCGGCATGCGCCGCGCCAGCGGCTCGTCTCGCTCGAGAACACGTCGAACGGCGGCGGCGGCACGGTTTGGCCGCTCGCCACCGTCGCCGCGGTCGCCGCCGCGGCGCGCCGGCGCGGCCTCGCGGTGCACATGGACGGGGCGCGGCTGATGAACGCCGTCGTCGCGTCGGGGACGCCGGCCGCCGCCTACGGCGCCCACTGCGACAGCATCTGGATCGACCTGACCAAGGGCCTCGGCTGCCCGGTCGGCGCCGTGCTCGCAGGGAGCCGGGCCTTCATCGACGAGGCCTGGTACCTGAAGCACCGCTGGGGCGGGGCGATGCGCCAGGCCGGCATCCTCGCCGCCGCCGGCCTCCACGCCCTCGACCACCATGTCGACCGGCTGGCCGAGGACCATGCCAACGCCCGCCGCCTCGCCGAGGGGCTGGCGGCGCTGCCGGGCGTGGCGATCGACCTCGCCGCGGTCGCCACCAACATCGTCTATCTCGACGTCGCCGGCACCGGCATCGCGGCGCCGGAGATCGTCGGGCGGCTGGCCGCCGAGGGCGTCGTGCTCGGTGCCTTCGACGACCGCACCATCCGCGCCGTCACCCATCTCGACGTCGACCGCGCCGGCATCGACCGCGCCGTCGCCGCCTTCGCAGTGGCCGTTTCCGGACCTCGTTGACCGGCCGTCCCCGCCGTCGCCTTGCCGCCCGGCGGCGGCTCGGCTAGACCGGCCTCCCCACCCGGGAGGACGCCCATGAACGATGTCGTGCGCCGCAAGGCCGAACGCTTCCGCGAGCTCCATGCCGCCGACGGCATCCTGGTGATGCCGAATGCCTGGGACCGCGGCAGCGCCCGCATCCTCGCCGCCGCCGGCTTCCCGGCGATCGCCACCACCAGCGCCGGCACCAACTACGCCAACGGCACCACCGACTGGGACTATCACGTGCCGCGCGCCGACATGATCCGCGACTTCGGGCTGATCGCGCGCGAGGTGGCGGTGCCGTGCAACGGCGATCTGGAGAACGGCTGGGGCGACAGCCCCGAGGACGTCGCCGAGACGATCCGCCTGTCGATCGCGGCCGGGATGGCCGGCGGCGGCATCGAGGACTACACCGGCCGCAAGGACGACCCGCACTACGACATCGGCCTGGCGGCCGACCGCATCCGTGCGGCACGGGCGGCGATCGATGCCTCGGGCGTGCCCTTCGTGCTGACCGGGCGCGCGGAATGCTTCCTCACCGGCCACCCCGACGCCTTCCGGGAATCGGTGAAGCGGTGCAATGCCTACCGGGCGGCCGGCGCCGACGTGCTCTACGCGCCGGGCCTCGCCGACAAGGCGCAGATCGCCGACTTCGTGAAGGCGGTGGACGGGCCGGTGAACATCCTCCTGGCGCGCCACACCAAGGGGCTCACCGTCGGCGACATGGCGGAAGTCGGCGTCAGGCGCATCAGCATCGGCGGCGCCCTGTTCCTCGCCGCCTACGGTTTCCTCAAGGCGGCCGCCGACGAGCTGCGCGACGCGGGCACGCTCGGCTGGACCGCCCAGTGCATCGCCAAGGCCGACCTCACCGCCGCTCTGCAGCTTGATCCGCTGCCGCCGGTCCGCTAGACGGGACGGGCCGCGGGGGCGTTCCCGCGGCATCGTTCTCGGGGCGGGGTGAAAGTCCCCACCGGCGGTGACGGGCGAACGATCGCCCGCGAGCCCGCGAGCGCCCTGCGGTCCTCGACCGCGGGGGTCAGCAGATCCGGTGCGATCCCGGAGCCGACGGTCACAGTCCGGATGGAAGAGAACGGGACGTCTCGCGGGCCGGCGCCACGGGTGCGTGCGGCCGCGCCCTTCCCGTGCGCCCTGATTCTGGTCTCTGGCTTCGGGAGCACGCCATGAATCAGCGCATCGCCTTCGTCCAGTCCTGCTGGCACAAGGACATCGTCGACCGCAGCCGCGACGCCTTCCTCGCCGAGATGGCGCGGCAGGGCTTCGGCCGGGACGCGATCGACCTGTTCGAGGTCGCCGGCGCGTTCGAGATCCCGCTCCAGGCGAAGCTGCTCGCCCGCAGCGGGCGCTACGCCGCCATCGTGGCGGCGGGCTTCGTCGTCGACGGCGGCATCTACCGCCATGAGTTCGTGGCCGACGCCGTCATCTCCGGCCTGATGCGCGTCCAGCTCGACACCGAGGTGCCGGTGCTCTCGGCCGTGCTGACGCCGCAGCGCTTCCACGACCACGAGGAGCACCGCCGCTTCTTCCTCGAGCATTTCGTGGTGAAGGGGACCGAGGTGGCGGCGGCCTGTGCCCGTACGTTGGCCAACCTGGGCGCCCTCGGCACCTTGCCGGCGGCGGCATAGCTTCCGATCAGGCGCGGCGGCCGGCGAGGAGTCTCGCCGGCCGCCCGTCGATCGCCGCGAGGCCGAGGGCGATCAGCACCATCCCGGCCAGGTGGCGCGCCGCCAGCGTCTCGCCGAGGAAGGACGTGCCCAGCAGGATCGCCGTCGGCGGCAGCAGGAAGGTGACGAGCAGCAGGTTGGTCGCCCCGGCGGTCGCCAGGATGCGGAAATAGAGCACGTAGGCGAGCGCCGTCGAGAGCCCCGCCAGCCCGATCAGCGCCGCGACGACGGCGGGCGACGGCATCGCCAGTTTCCACGGCCGGTCGACGATCAGCACGAGCGGCAGCAACATCGCGGCCGAAGCGGCGAGCTGTCCGGCGGCGGTCGCCAGCGGCGCCACCCCCATGGCCCGGAAGCGCCGCCCGTAGATGCCGGCCAAGGCATAGGAAAGGGCCGCGGCGAGGCAGGCCGCCTGCGCCGGGACGTGCTCGCGCGCCGATGCCGCGGCACCGCCGCCGACCAGCACCGCCACGCCTGCCAGTCCGAGGACGACCCCCGCCAACCGCGCCGCCGTCATCGGCTCGTCGCGCGTCAGGAAATGCGCGACGACGACCGTGAACAGGGGGGTCGTGGCGTTCAGGATCGAGGCGAGGCCGCTGGCGATATGCCCCTGGCCCCAGACGATCAGGCCGAACGGCACGACGTTGTTGGCGAAGCCCATGACCGCGAACGCCCGCCACGCCGCGGCACCGCGCGGGACGCCCGTCCGCAGCAGGGCGAGGACGGCGAGCAGCGCCGTCGCCGCCAGCCCGACCCGGACCAGCACGATGGTCAGCGGCGGCAGTGCCCCGACCGCGACGCCGACGAAGAAGAACGAGCCGCCCCACAACAGGGCGAGCGCCAGCAGCATCGCCCATTCGGGCGCCGTCATCGCGCGGTTGATCGGGATCGCGGCCATCTCGGGCAGATGCCCGAGCCCGCGGGGCGGTTGCCGTCCGATTCTTGCGATCGAAGTCGTTTAGCCCCGGGCGGGCTTGCGCGCGGCGTCCACGAGCGCGCGGATCGCCCACCGCTTCACCCGGCGGGCGTCGGCATCGTCGAGCTGCAGCACGTCCTTGACGACGACCATCGCCTCGGTCCCGATGACCAGGGCCAGCGCCTTGGACAGGAGGTCGATGGCCTTGGGCCCGAGCTGCCCGCGGGCGGGTGCCAGCGCCGCCTCGATCAGGGGCGTGCGCCGGTTCTGCCGTCGCGGCAGCCCGACGTCCTCCTCGGCCCGGAGGCTGCGCTGCAGCGAGTGGACCAGCATCATGCGCAGCGCCGTCTCGTTGGCGAGGATCATGTCGTGCAGCGCGGTGTCGACGCGCTCCAGGCGGGCCACCGGATCGTCCGGCGGGCCGTCGCGCAGGATCGCGGCCGCGTCCGGGACGGCGACGTCGAGCGACGCCTCGAGCAGCAGCGGCTCGACGCCGGGGAAGTAGCGATAGGCCGTCGCCCGCGACACCATCGCTTCCGCCGCCACGTCCTCCAGTGTCGGCTTGTGACCCGCCTTCAGCAGGCGCGCAGCGGCCTGCAGCAGGTCCTTGCGGGTCCGGCGCCGGCGGTTCGCGTGCCCCGACCCGCTGCTGCCCGCCATCTCAGCTCTGGGGAAGCTGGCGGATGATGGCCGCGAGGTCGACCCATACGTTCTCGCGGCCGATGTCGCCCGTCTCGGCGAACTCGATGACGTGCAGCAGGCGGAACTCCAGCGGGCGGCCGCGGCCCTCCAGGCCGAACGGCCGGCCCGGCGCCTTGCCGCGCCACATCGATTCGTCGATCAGGAAATCGTCGCCGTAGAGCCGCTTCAGGCATTCGACCTTGCCGTCGGAGAGATCGGCGAAGAGCGCCTCGTAGAAGGGGCGCGCCCCGTCACGGCCCCGGGTCGGCCCGGTCGGCCAGCCGACGATGTCGTGCTCGACGTCGGGCGACAGCGTCGCCAGCACGCCGGCGACGTCGTCGCGCGCCTCGAAGCCGAAATGCTCGTCGATCTTCCGGTCCATCTGCTGCCGCGTCATCGCCATGGTCATGTCCTCCTCGCCGCGTCGTGCGGGCTCCGAGGAGGATTAACGAGATATTAATCTCATTTCAAGATTTGAGTCTCATATCGGGCGGCCGGCCTCCGACGATGGCCGATCGCGCGGCCGCGAATCGCGTCGGCGCGCGCGACCGGGTCGTCGCCCGCCAGCACGTCGCCCTGGGTCGTTCCCGTCTCGCGCACGAGCCGCGCCTCGGCTTCCTCGCCGGTCTCGATGCCGCCGTCGAAGAGGATATGGCGCAGGGCGATGCCGCGCTCCGCGAGGCGGCGACCCACGAGGATGCAGCGATGGCAGGCCAGCGGGTCGCGCTCCATGCACATGAGGCAGACATGGTGCTCGCCCGCGCCGCGCTCGACGCGGTCGAGACCGGCACGGAAGCCGGGCTGCCGGGCGAGGAGCGCATAGTCGACGACGCCGTCGCGGTAGCAGGCGGGATCGGCGGTCCGCGCGCCGAGCTCTGCGCCGAGGAAGACGTAGGCGATGCCGGCGGCCTCCAGCGCGGCGCGCAGCGGCTCGCGGCGGAACTGCGGGGCGAAGCGCGAATAGGGGTGGGAGCGCACGTCGGCGACCGCGTCGACGCCATGGCGCCGCAGCAGGTCGACGAACCCGCCGATCGGGTGGTTCGAATGGCCGACCGTGTGGACCGCGCGCGCGGTCATGCCGCGCGGGCGATGGGGTGGCGATAGAGCCAGCGGTTCATCGCCGCGATGAAGCGCTCCGCGACGAAGCCCGTCTTCTCCAGGACCCGGCGCGAGCCGGCATTGTCGGGGTGGGCGAACGCCACGACCTCGGCGAGGCCGAGACGGTCGCGCGCCAAGTCCAGGCAATGGCGCGTCAGCTCGCTCGCATAGCCCTTGCCCCAGGTCTCCGGCGCGAAGAAATAGACGATCTCGACGCCCCAGCCCGGATCGAACGGGTCCTGGTACAGGCCGCCCCAGCCGACGATGCGGCCGTCGGCCCGGTCGACGATGGTCCACGGCGCATAGCCGAAGCGCCGCCGCCGGCGCTCATGCACGGCGATGTGGCGCCGCGTGTCGCGCAGCGACGCGTGGCCGTGGGTGTGGCGCATCGCGTGCGCGTCGCCGAGGAAGCGGAAGAGATCCGGCGCGTCCGCCAGGCGCGGGCGGCGCAGGCGCAGCCGCGGCGTCCCGTCGGACATCAGTAGTACGGCTCGCCCAGCCCCTCGGCGGCGAACATTGCCCGCACCGCGGGGCGGTCGAGGATGCGCGCCAGGTAGGGGCGCAGGTTCGGCAGGTCGCGCGCCTTGTGCGGCATGTTGCGGGTCCAGCGGGCGAGCATGAAGAGATACGCGTCGGCGGCGCCGAAGCGCTCGCCCACCAGCCAGCGCCGGCCGGCCAGCGCCGCGTCCAATACCGCGAACATGCGGTCGAGGCGGTCCTCGATCTTCGCGCGCACCGCGGCCGCGACCTCGGGCGGGGCGAAGCGGTCGGGATAGAACCAGATCATCTCGTC
>JADZBA010000110.1 GCA_020852355.1 Alphaproteobacteria bacterium | reverse complement strand
GGGGGTGTCGATGGTCGCACCGCAAGGTATTGGCGACGTGTCCGACCGCATGATATCGGCTGCGGTCGCGGCACGAGCGACGTCGGGCGGGGGCTGTCGGCTGCCGCCCTTTCGCGAGCGAAACGAAGGCGAAGGCCCGGTCCCGATGAAGGTCACGATCCTCGACGACTGGTTCGATACGATCCGCGGCCTGCCGAGCTTCGCCAGGCTCGCCGGGCACGACGTCACGGTGTGGACCGACCATGTCGAGGACGTCGACCGGCTGGCCGAGCGGCTGTGCGATACCGAAGCCCTGGTCCTGATCCGGGAGCGGACGGCCATCCGCGCGCCGCTCCTGGACCGCCTGCCGAAGTTGCGCCTGATCAGCCAGCGCAGCGTCTATCCCCACATCGACATCGAGGCCTGCAACCGGCACGGCATCCTGGTGTCGTCGAGCCAGCATGAAGGAACTCCCTGCTACGCGGCGGCCGAGCTCACCTGGGGCCTGATGCTGGCGGCGGTGCGCCAGATCCCGCAGCAGATGGCCGCGCTCAAGGCCGGCCTGTGGCAGATCGGCGTAGGCACCACGCTGCGCGGCAAGACGCTGGGCCTCTACGGATACGGCCGGATCGCCAAGGCCGTCGCCGAGTACGCCCGGGCCTTCGGCATGAAGGTCCTCGTCTGGGCGCGCGAAGCCTCGCGCGAGCGGGCCGTCGCCGACGGACTCGCATGCGCGTCCGACAAGGAGGGGTTCTTCGCGGCGTGCGACATCGTCTCGCTGCATATGCGGCTGGTGCCCGCCACGCGCGGGATCGTCACGGCGGCCGACCTCGCGCGCATGAAGCCCGGCGCGCTGCTCGTGAACACGAGCCGCGCCGGCCTGATCGAGCCCGGCGCACTGGTCGCGGCACTGCGCGCCGGCCGACCGGGAATGGCGGCGATCGACGTGTTCGACGTCGAGCCGCTGCGGGATACCGCCGCCCCCCTGCTGACGCTGCCGAACGTCGTGTGCACGCCCCATATCGGCTACGTCACGCGCGAGGAGCTGGAGATCCACTTCATCGACATCTTCGACCAGATCCTCGCCTACGCGGCCGGGACGCCGATCAACGTCGTCAATCCCGCCGCGGCGGCGGCGGCGCTCGACCGCCCCTAAGCCCGGGGCGTCCATTGCGCGAGGAACGCCTTGACGCGCGCCCGCGCCGCCTCCAGCGCCGTGCCCGCCTTCCACTCCTCGATCAGCTCGCAGTTCGCGATCAGCTGCGACAGCTCCTCGGAGATCGCCCGGGGGTGCGCCTCGTCGTTGCCGGCCAGCACCAGGCACGGGGTCTCCACCGTCTTCACGAACGCGCGGTCGACGCAGTAGGCGAAGCCGGTCGTGTAGAGGTTGCGGTAGAACGCCTCGAGCACCGCCGGGGTCGCCTCGGGATGGTCCCGGAGCGACGCCGCCCAGGCCTGGAAGCGCGCCGTCGGCGGCGGCAGCGCAGCGGCGATGCGTCCGATCGGCTGGGCCAGCACCGCGGAAGCGATGCGCCGGGGCTGCGCCTTCAGCAGGTTCAGGATGAACGACCCGCCGATGCACTGGCCGTAGAGATGGCAGCGCGCGACGCCGAGATGGTCGAGGAGCGCGACGTGGTCGGCGGTGTAGGTGTCCCAGCCGTCCCCCGCGGTGATCGGGCCGCGCGACCGGCCCCCCGCATTGCGCTGGTCCATTGCGATCACGCGGCAGTCCGCGGCGAACTCGACGGTGGGGTTGATCGGCGCCGAGGGCTGGTTCCACATGTCGATCACCGACGCGAGGCCGGCGGGAGCGAAGGTCAGGATGGGAAATCCGTGCCCGTAGACCTCGTAGTAGATGCTGGCGCCGCGGTGCTGGAAGCTCGGCATGCCGCTGTCCTCCCGGGCCTGGGCGCGCTCTCGGGCCGAGTAGCCCGGCAGCAGACGTAGGGGCCGACCCGAGCCCGGTCAAGCGGGCGGCGGCGCCTGGCCGACGCGCTGCTCCAGCCAGTCGTGCTCCAGCGTCCGAATCTGTCCGGTCAGCGAGATCAGGAAGGCCGACGACCAGCCGAACAGCAGCAGCCCGTTGGCGCCCTCGATGGCGCCGACCATCCGCCAGCGCGCGCCGAGCACGACGTCGCCATAGCCGATCGTCGTGAAGCTCGCAGTCGAGAAGTAGAGCGCCGTCTCGAAGTCCGGCATCGCGCCGAGCGCCAGATAGACGACGCCATAGAGCCAAATCTCGCAGGTATGGATCGCCACCAGCCCGAGCACGACGAACAGGATCGCGGTGGCCTGGCGCGCGGCGCTCTCGTGCGGGCGAAGCCGATGGCGGCGATTGCGCAGTATCCAGAGCAGGCCGAGCAGCCCGCCGAAATGCATGAGGACCGTGGCGCCGACCATGGCGGTCGCGAGCGCGAGGTTGGCGATCATTGCGATGCCGACAGGGACGGCGCGGGCACGACGTGCGGCTACGCGCTCACAAGAGGAAGTCGAGCGCATTCATGCTGGAGACGCCGCGCACCTGGATTTCGATGTCGGCCGTGCGATCGCCGTTGGTATCGCCCTGGACGATGGCGCTGCCCGGCAACGACGTCAGGTCGTAGCGCAGCTGGCCGCGCACTCCGGAGAACGAGGACGTCCCGATGAAGCTGAACGCCTGGTCGCCCGAGCTGCTCGTGTTGGCGTCGATGGTGCGCAGGTCGATGACGTCCACGGTATCGAAGTCGGTGACGACGTCCCGGCCGCTGCCCCGCGGGCTCTCCCCCGTGGCGCGGAAGACGAAGAGGTCGAGCCCGTCGCCGCCGGTCAGGGAGTCCGCGCCGTTGCCGCCGTAGATCGAATCGTTGCCCGCCTCGCCCAGCAGGGAATCGGCGCCGTTGCCGCCGACCAGCGTGTCGTCGCCCGCTCCGCCCGCCAGCCGGTTGGCGCCGTTGTTGCCGGTGATCAAGTTGGCGATGTCGTTGCCGGTTCCGGTGATCCCGGACGACCCGGTCAGCGTCAGCCGCTCGACGAAGGCGCCGAGGGTGAAGGCCACGGAACTCTGGACCATGTCGGTGCCGGCGCCGTCCAATTCGACCGCGACGTCGCCCGCGTTGTCGACGACATAGATGTCGTTGCCGCCGCCGCCTTCCAGCGTGTCTGCGCCGGCCGCCCCGTTGAGCGTGTTCGCCCCGGCATTGCCCACGAGCCGGTTGGCGCCGCTATTCCCGGTGGCGTTGATCGCCCCGGTGCCGGTGAGGATCAGGTTCTCGACGTTGTTCGCCAGCGTGTGGGTGACCGACGAGGCGACCGTGTCGGCGCCCTCGTTCGACGATTCGACGACGCGGTCGCTGCCGTTGTCGAGGACGTAGCGGTCGTCGCCGGCGCCGCCGGTCATGGTATCGGCCCCGGCACCACCGTCGAGCCAGTCGTTGCCGGCGAGTCCCGTCAGCCGGTCGTTGCCGTTCATGCCGTAGATGGTGTCGTCGCCCGTCCCCCCGCTCAGCGTGTTGGCGCTGCTGGTGCCGGTGATCGTGCTGCCGGCCGGCACCGTGTCGTCGTTCAGGATGGTGCCCGACGCCGTCGTGGTGCCGAGCCTCAGCCCGGCCGACGGCGCCGACAAGGTGACGCTGAACGCCTCGTCGGCTTCGACCGCGGTATCCCCGCTGACCGGGACGGTGATGCTGCGGCTGGTCTGGCCGTCCTGGAAGGTCACCGTGCCGGCAGGCAGGGCGCCGCCGAAGTCCGTCGCGTTCGCCGGCGCCACGCCGCTGCCGGCGACCGCATAGGCCAGCGTCTGGGTTCCCTTCGCCGGCGCGTCGAGGCTGACCGTGAAGCTGAACGAGGTGGTGCCGGCGCTACCTTCGGCACGGGCGCCGACCGCGGCCGCGATCGACGCGGTCGCGACGGTCGGCGCCGTCGCGTCGGCCGCTTCCAGCGCGGCCGCCACGTTGAGGCGACCACCGCTCGCGACCTTGCCGGCGAGCGAAGGCAGGACGTCCACGGTGTCGAGCAGAATCTGCTTGACCTCGAGCGCGGTCAGCGACGGGTTCTCGGCCCAAACCAGCGCGGCCGCTCCGGTGACGTGCGGGGTCGCCATCGAGGTACCGCTGAGGAAGGCATAGCCGCCCTTGTAGGTGCTGAGGATGCTGCTGCCGGGCGCCGCCAGGTCGACGGTGACGTCGCCATAGTTCGAGAAGGAGGAGAGCGCGTCGAAGGCGTCGGTCGAGGCGACGGAGATGAGGTTCGCGGGAGCGTAGGACGCGGGATAGCTCGGTGTGACGTCGATGTCCCGGCTGTCGTTGCCCGCCGCGGTGACGAACAGGTGACCCGCATTGCCGGCCGCCCCGATGGCGTCGAGCAGGCCCTGGTTGAAGCTGCCGCCGCCCCAGCTGTTGTTGGAGATCTGTGCGCCGTTGGCGACCGCGTAGTTCAGCGCCTCGATCGCTCCCGCGGTCGAGCCGCTGCCCTGGGCGTTGAGGAACTTGAGCGCCATGAGCTGCACCGACCACGCGATGCCGGCGACGCCGATGCCGTTGCCGCCCTCCGCGCCGATCGTGCCGGCGACGTGGGTGCCGTGGCCGTTGTCGTCGATCGGGTTGCCGTCGCGGTTGACGAAATCGTAGCCGTAGTAGTCGTCGACATAGCCGTTGCGGTCGTCGTCGATGCCGTTGCCCGCGATCTCGTCGGCGTTCCTCCAGATGTTCCCGTCGAGATCGGGGTGGGTGTAGTCGATGCCGGTGTCGATCACCGCGACGACGATCGGCGCGGTCTGCTGGACGCCCCAGGCCTCCGCCGCGTCGATGTCGGCGTCCGCCTTGCCCGAGACCGGCTGATTGTTGGCCGTATAGCCGTAGACCTGCCCGGTATTGTTCAGCGACCACTGGTTCACGAAGTACGGGTCGTTGGGCGTGACGGTCGCCTGGATGACGTAATTCGGTCCGGCGAACGCGATGTCGGGGTCTTGCGACAGGCTCGCGAGCGCCTGCTCGACGCTCACTCCTTCGGGCAGCTGCCAGAGCTGGATGCCGAGCTGGTCGGCGTCCATCGTCACGGTGGCGCCGCTGGCGGCGGCCGCATCGGCCCCGGCACCGGGCGCCAGCCGGACCAGCACCTCGCCGGCGATGTACGCGGGAGTTTCGCCGGCGATCGGCCCCTCGACCGAGCCCAGGGACCACAGCGCGCCGGCCCGGTCTCCACCCCAGTATTTCGGATCGCCCGCTACGTCGCCGCCGTCGGGGGCCTCGGACGCGAGGGTGTCGCCGGCCCGAATGATCGCCATGGCACTAGCCTACCCGGGGAATGGCACGCGGCGATCGCCCTCGGACCGTGGTCCCGTTCCGGTCGACCGCAATCGGAGCGAGATTCGCCACGCGATACACCCAACCTTTTAATGGGCCGGGCCCGGAACGACCAGGGGAGATTGTGTCGCGCGGGGCAGGCCGGCTCGGAGACAATGGTCGCAGGCGCCGTCGCGTCGACGCGTCCTCCCCCTTCGTGCCGTCTTCACCCGGTGCCGGTCAGGGCTGGGTGAGACCGAGCGAGCGGCAGGCCAGCACAAGGAACTGATGCATGCAGGTGGCCGCGAGGAAGGCGGTCATGCCGCCGACGTCGTGGGGTGGGCTGACCGTGTTGATGTCGAAGCTGACGAACCGGAGGCCCGCGAGCGCCGCGATCAGCGACAGCCCCTCGCGCGCCGACGGTCCGCCCCAGGCGGGCGTGCATACCCCGGGCGCGCAGGACGGGTCGAAGAAATCCATGTCGAAACAGAGATAGACCGGCCGCCCAGCGAGCTTCTCGTGGACCTCGCGCAGCACGTCGGCGACGCCGCGACGGTACAGATCGGCATCGGGAATGAGGCGGTATCCCGCCTTCTCGGCGTGGCCGAAGGCGTGCTGCAGGTAGGTCGGACCGCGCGCACCGATGTGGAACGAGGAAGCGGTGTCGATCAGCCCCTCCTCGGCCGCGCGGGTGAACGTGGTCGCCGTGTTGTAGCGATCGCGCTCGCCGCCCTCGCCGGGGTAGGTGTCGGTGTGCGCGTCGATGTGCAGGACGACGAGGTCGGGATGGACGCGGTGGAGCGCGCGGAGCTGCGGCAGGGTGACGGCGCCGTCGCCCCCCATGGTGACCGGGATCACCTGCCGGCTGGCGATCCGCCAGACCGCCTCCTCGATGGTCGCATAGGATTCGGCGAGCGCGCTCGGCACCACGCGGGCATTGCCGCAGTCGACCAGGCCGAGGTTGCGGACCGGGTTGAAGTCGTTCGCCGGCGGCTCGTAGGGGCGCACCAGCACCGACTGCTCGCGGATCGAAGCCGGCCCGAGGCGCGAGCCGATGCGCGCGGGATGGGTGCCGCAGTCGAACGGGATGCCGAGGATCGCCGCCCGCGCCCCGGAGAGGTCGTAGGAATGCGGCGCGCCCATGAAGGTCTGCACCGGTGCGTAGACCGCCGCGTCGAAGATGCTCATGGCAGGACTCCCCTCTCCGTTCGGCCCGCGGTCATCCGGCGAGGCCGAGCTCCCGCGCCTTCTGGCGCACCAGGCCCAGCACGATGTCCACGCTCGGCGTCGGCACGCCGACGCGCCGCCCGTACTCCGACACCGCACCGATGATGGCATCGATCTCGAGCTGCCGGCCGGCCTCGAGATCCTGCAGCATCGACGTCTTGAACGCACCCGCCCGGCTGGCGACCTCCAGGCGCTGATCGATCGTCAGCGGGAACGCGATGCCGCCCGCCGCCGCCAGCGCCTGCGCCTCGCGCATCATCGCCATGACCAGGGGGCGGGTGTCCGGCTCCGCGATGATCTTGTCCATGGTGGCGCCGGTCAGTGCGCTGATGGGGTTGAACGCGAGGTTGCCCCACAGCTTGACCCAGATGTCGCGGCGGATCTGGTCGCCGGCGCGCGCCGCGATCCCGGCATCGACCATCGCGGCCACGATGCGCTCCAGCGCCGCATCGAGCCTGCCGTCGGGCCGCCCCAGCGCGAACGTGTCGTCGCCCGCGTGGTCGGCGAGGCCCGGACCGGCATTGCGGACGTTCACGTAGGTGACGCAGCCGATCACCCGGTCGGCCGCCACCGCGGCGGCGATGGCGCCGCCGGGATCGAGCGCGGAGCCGCCGTCCCCCGCGGGCTCGGCGAGGTACCACCAGGGGATGCCGTTCTGCACGAACACGATCTCGCTCCCCGCCCGGCTCAACGCGGCGAGCGCGGGTACCAGCGCCGGCACGGAATAGGCCTTCACGCAGATGAAGGCGACGTCCGGCGCGCCCAGCCCTTCCGGCCCTTCGGCGACGGCAGGCCGCACCTGCAACGCCTCGCCGTCCTTGCGCTGCATGCGGATGCCGTGCGCGCGGATCGCCGCCGCCCGCTCGCCGCGCGCCAGGACGGTGACCGCGTGGTCGCGCCGCCCCATCATGCAGGCGAGATAGCTGCCGACCGCGCCCGGCCCCAGAACTGCGATCCTCATCCCGCTACTCCCGTTCGACGTCCATGCCTGTCGCGCTCCAGGCCTATGCCGCTGCGCGCAGGATCGCGAGCAGCCTGTCCGGCTCGACGTTGTCGCCGGTGATCACGGCGACGATCGGCGAGGGAAACTCGCCGAAGCGCGCCGCATGCAGCGCCGCGATCGGCACGGCGGCGGCTCCCTCGACGACGAGGCGGGCCTCGTGGAAGGCGAAGCGCATGGCCGCGGCGATCGCCGCCTCGCCGACGACCCGGATCTCGTCCACGAATTCGCCGACGAGCGCCAGCGTGAAGCGGTTGGCGAGACCGATGCCGCCGCCCAGCGAATCGGCGAGGCTCTCATGTTCGGCCACCGCGACCGGCCGGCCCGCCTCCAGGCTGCGCAGCATCGCCGGGCAGCGCTCGCTGCCGATCGCGACGACCCGCAGGGACGGCCGCAGCGCCTTGGCCGCGACCGCGACGCCGGCGGCCAGCCCGCCGCCGCTGAGCGGCACGACGATCGTGCCGGCGTCAGCGACGTCCTCCAGAATCTCCAGCGCGATGGTTCCCTGGCCGGCGATGATCGCCGGGTCGTCGAAGGGGCTGACCATGACGAGGCCTTCGGCCAGCGCGCGGCCCTCGGCCCGATCCATCGCGGCGTCCTGGTTCTCGCCGCCGACGTCCAGCTCGGCCCCGAGCGCGCGGATCGCCGCCACCTTGTTGGCCGGAACCAGTGACGACAGGCAGACGACGCACCGTATCCCCAGGCGGCGGGCGACGTAGGCGACCGCCCGGCCGTGGTTGCCGGTGGATACCGTGATCACCCCGCGCCGGCGTTCCTCCGGCGAGAGCTGCAGCAGGCGGTTGGCCGCACCGCGCACCTTGAAGGCGCCGGTCGGCTGCATCGTCTCGATCTTCAGATGCACCGCGCCGCCGATCCGTTCGCCGAGTGCGTCGCAGCCCTTGAGCGGTGTGCGGACGGCGATGCCGGCGATGAGTCGGCGCGCCGCCCGGACGTCGTCCAGGGTCACCGGAGATGCCGCGCCGCTGCCCGGCGGCTGCGTCATGCGGCGAGCGCGTAGGACGAGCGACGCGGGTCGGCGCCACCCATCGCGAGGCCGTCGGATCGCCGCACGATCGCGTTGACCCCGCCCATCAGCCGCGACCATGGTCCGACGCGCCGAGGCGCCCATCCCGCGCGGGCCAGCGCCTCGTCCCAGGAGGCGGGACAGCGATCCTCCAGCATGACGTCGGTCCCGGTATCGTGGCGCAGCCTGGGCCATTCGGTCGCCGCCTGGATGTCGAGGCCCTGCTCGACGAGGCGGCGCAGCACCAGGGCCAGGGTCTGCGGCTGGCCATGGTCGCCCGGTGTCGCGATCGCCGCGACCGCCCCCTCCTCCGGCCCGGTCGCCAGTGCCGGGCACAGCGTATGGAAGGGGCGATAGCCGCCCCGCAGCCCGTGGACCGGGTCGTCGTCCAGCCGCTCCAGCGCGGCGCGGTTGTGCAGCACGATGCCATGGTCCGCAATCGCGACGCCCGACCCGAACTCCTCGAACAGCGACTGCACCCAGGAGACCGCCGCACCGTGCCGGTCGACCACGACGAAGGTCGAGGTGTCGCCGCCGCCGGACCGTGCCATGGCGGCGCCGGCGATCCCCGGCCCGGTCGCGGCGAGGCGACCCGGCTCCAGCAGGTCCTGGGGCAGGGCGATGCGCCGCGGGTCGGCGCAATAGGCGTCGCGCAGCGCGAATGCCCGGACCTTGCGGGCGAGATGGGTCGCCGGGTCGAGCAGCGGATCGCTGCCGTCGGGCGCACCTCCCCCTCCCTCCAGCTCGGCCAGGCGCAGCATCGCCAGCAGGGCGAGGCCCTGCGAGTTGGGCGGAGCGGCATGCACCCGCTGCCCGCGCCAGGAGATCGACAGCGACGGCGCGAAACCGGTGCGGTGGCCGGCGAGATCGCCCTGGTCCAGCAGGATCCCGGCCGTGCGTCCGGCCGCCAGCCAGGCGTCGGCGAGCGGCCCCTCGTAGAATGCCCGCCAGCCGTCGCGCGCCAGCACGCGCAGCGAACGTGCCGCCATCGGCTGCTTCAGCCGGTGCCCGAGCGTCCAGCCACCGGGCGGCCCGAACATCCCGGCGAGCGCCGGGAAGTCCGCCGCGAGGGAGGCATAGACCGGGCCGTTGAAGAAGCCCTGCGCCGAGGCGTCGATCGGCACGCCTTCCTCGGCGAGCGCGATGGCCGGCTCCAGGAGTTGGGCGAAGGGCAGCGTCCCGAAACGCTCGCTCGCCTCGCCCATCGCCGC
>JADZBA010000109.1 GCA_020852355.1 Alphaproteobacteria bacterium | reverse complement strand
GGGGCAGCGGCCTCCTGGGCGTCATCATCTTCAGCGGTTCGCTGCCGGCCACGCGGGTCGCCGTCGCCGACTTCTCGCCGCTGTTTCTCTCGTCGGCGCGTGCGGTGATCGCCGCACTGCTGGGCGCGGCCTTTCTGCTCGCGCTCCGCCAGAAACGACCCGCGCGCACCGATATCATGCCGCTCGCCATCGTGGCGTTCGGCGTCGTCGTCGGTTTCCCGCTGCTGACGGCGCTCGCCCTCCGGCACGTCACGGCGGCGCACTCGATCGTCTTCATCGGCCTGCTGCCGCTCGCCACCGCCGTCTTCGGCGTCCTGCGCGCAGGCGAGCGCCCGATGCCCGCCTTCTGGCTGCTCTCGGTCCTCGGCGCGGCTACCGTCGCGGGCTTCGCCCTCTCCCGAAGCGACGGCGGCTCGGCGGCGGGCGATCTTCTGATGATCGCCGCCGTTCTGGTCTGCGGGCTGGGCTATGCCGAGGGCGCGACGCTCGCACGCCGGCTCGGCGGCTGGCAGGTCATCTCCTGGGCCTTGCTGCTGTCGCTGCCGATGATGGCGGTGGTCACACTCGTCGCCTTGCCGGACAGCTGGGGCGGCGTCGGTGTGCCCGCCTGGATCGGCCTCGCCTATGTCTCGATCTTCAGCATGCTGGTGGGGTTCATCTTCTGGTATCGCGGCCTTGCTCTCGGCGGGATCGCGGGCGTCGGTCAGCTGCAGCTGTTGCAGCCCTTCTTCGGGCTGACCCTCGCGGCCGTATTCCTTCACGAGTCGATCGCGTGGACCATGATCGCGTCCACGGTCGTCGTCGTGCTGTGCGTCGCCGGCGCCAGGCGCTTCGCCTGACCTGCCGCGTCCTCACCGGCCCCGGCCCGGTGCTACGGCACGGAGCTGCATGGCGAGCGTTCTCCTCATGAGCGCGCGGAAGTCGACGCCGGTCGGCGGCGCTTTGGGAAGCGAGGCGACCTCACCCGGTCCTCATGGGTATGGAAACGGCAAACGATCTCTGCGACTTCAACCGCACGCACCGGCGCTCGATCTCGAGTCCCGGGCCGGCCTGCGGAAGAGGGCGGCGTTCCGGCGGCCGGACCCGGCGCGGGCCGCCCGGCCCGGCGGCGGGCCATGCATTGGTCGGCTTTGCGGACCATATGCTAAAGCACTCGCCGGGTGCCGCACGCCGACCCCCAATGGGGGATCGCCCGCTGCGGTGGTGCCGCTCGTCGCCTTCCTGCGCGCCGGGGACGCCGCGGGCCGTTCCACGGCTGGCGCGGGACCCGGCCGGCGGATCGGCCGGAGCGATGGATGGAGGTGGCGGCGGCGATGGAACCGGGCGGCGGGCGTGACGCATCGGTGATGGACGACGGGCGCTACCGCCTGCTGGTCGATGCGGTCACCGACCATGCCCTCTACATGCTCGACCCCGAGGGCAGGGTGGTGACCTGGAATCCCGGGGCCGCGCGCATCACCGGCTACGCCGCCTCGGAGATACTGGGCCGGCATTTCTCGCGCTTCCATACCGCGGAGGACCGTCGCGCGGGGCTGCCCGCGCGCGCGCTCGCCATCGCGGCCGACGAAGGAAGGTTCGAGGGCGACGGCTGGCGCATCCGCAAGGACGGGAGCCGCTTCTGGGCCCATGTCGTCATCGATCCGATCCGCGATCCGGCGGGGTCGCTGATCGGCTTCGTCGAGAGCGCCCGCGATCGCAGCGAGCGCCGGGCCGCCGAGGAGAGCCTGCGGCGCAGCGAGGAGCAGTTCCGGCTCCTCGTGCAGGGGGTGGTCGACTATGCGATCTACATGCTCGACCCCGAGGGCCGCATCACGAGCTGGAACGAGGGCGCCCGGCGCATCAAGGGCTACCGGCCCGAGGAGATCGTCGGCGACCATTTCTCGCGCTTCTACACCGAGGAGGACCGTGCGGCGGGCGAGCCCCGGCGGGCGCTGGAGATCGCCGCCCGCGAGGGGCGGTACGAGAAGGAGGCGTGGCGGGTGCGCAAGGACGGCACGCGCTTTTGGGCCAACGTGGTCATCGACGCGATCCGCGACGACGCCGGCGCCGTGCTGGGATTCGCCAAGATCACCCGCGACATCACCGAGCGGCGGGCGGCCCAGGAGGCCCTCGATCTGGCGCGCGAGGCGCTGGTCCAGTCGCAGAAGATGGACGCCATCGGCCGGCTGACCGGCGGCATCGCCCACGACTTCAACAACCTCCTGATGGCGGTGCTCGGCGGCCTCGAGTTGGTGCGCAAGCGCCTGCCCGACAATCCGCGCATCACGCCGCTGATCGACAACGCCCTCCTGGCGGCGCGGCGCGGCGCCTCGCTGACCCAGCGCATGCTCGCCTTCGCGCGGCGCCAGGAACTGAAGCCCGAGGCGATCGACGTGCCCGCCCTGGTCGGCGGCATGACCGACCTGCTGGAGCGCTCGCTCGGCCCGGCCGTGACCGTGGAGACCCGCTTCCCCCCGGGGCTCCAGGCGATCCGTGCCGACGCCAACCAGCTCGAGCTGGCGCTGCTCAACCTCGCGGTCAACGCGCGCGACGCGATGCCCGAAGGCGGCACCATCGTCATCGCGGCCCGCCCCGAGGAGGTCGCTCCCGGGTCGCCCGGCGGCCCGGCCCCCGGGCGCTATGTCTGCCTGTCGGTCACCGACACCGGCGAAGGCATGGACGCGGCGACGCTCGAGCGCGCCATGGAGCCGTTCTTCACCACCAAGGGCGTCGGCAAGGGCACCGGCCTCGGCCTCTCCATGGTCCACGGGCTGACCGAGCAGTCGGGCGGGCGCCTCGTCCTCCACAGCCGCAAGGGCGCGGGAACCACCGCCGAGCTGTGGTTTCCCGTCGTCGACGCCGCTGCTGCTCCGGCCGGACGCGACCGCCGGCCGGCGGCGCCCGCCGTCGCCGTCGGGCGCCCGCTGGTCGTGCTGGTCGTGGATGACGACGCGCTGGTGCTGACGAACACCGCGGCGATGCTGGAGGATCTGGGCCATACCGCCCTGCCGGCGTCGTCGGGGCGCGACGCGCTGGCGGCACTGGCGCAGGGCAATGCGGTCGACCTGGTGATCACCGACGAGGCGATGCCCCAGATGACCGGGACGCAGCTCGCCGAGGCCATCGGCGTCGAATGGCCCGGCCTGCCGATCATCCTGGCGACCGGCTATGCCGAGCCGCCGCCGGGCGGCGACCCCGGGCCGCCGAAGCTCGCCAAGCCGTTCCTCCAGGAAGACCTGGCGCGCGCCATCGCCGCGGCGATGGCGGGCGAGCAGGCGGCTGTCTCCCGGCGCCCGGGCGACGCTACCTCGC
>JADZBA010000108.1 GCA_020852355.1 Alphaproteobacteria bacterium | reverse complement strand
CGAGACCGTTCGGCTCCACCCCCATGGCGGCGCCGAGATAGGCGGCGAAGGTGAAGAGCGGGCCCGGTACCGCCTGGGCGGCGCCATAGCCGGCGACGAAGCCCTCGCGGTGGATCCAGCCGGGCTCCACCAACTCGCTCTGCAGCAGCGGCAGCACGACGTGGCCGCCGCCGAACACGAGCGAGCCCGCGCGATAGAACTTCTCGAACAGCGCCACCGCTCCCGTGGCGTCCGCGACGAGGGGCGGCAGGACCAGCAGGGCGACGAACAGGGCGAGACAGGCGACCGCGGTCGGGCGGTCGACGCCCGCGACGAGGTGCGCGGCGGCAGGAGGGGCGACGCCGCGCAGGAACGCGGCGCCCGCCAGCGCGCCGGCGGCGATGGCGGCGAGCTGGCCCGTCGTGCCGGGGATGGCGACGACGAGGGCGACGGCGGCCGCAGCCAGCGCCGCCCGTTCGCGGTCGGGGCAGAGATTGCGCGCCATCCCCCAGATCGCCTGGGCGACGATCGCCACCGCCACGGTCTTGAGGCCCTGCAGCCAGCCTTCGCCGAGGGCGCCGCCCCATTCGGCGACGCCGTAGGCGAACAGCACCATGAGGACGGCCGACGGCAGCGTGAAGCCCAGCCAGGCGGCGAGCGCCCCGGGGAGGCCGGCGCGGCCGAGGCCGATCGCCATGCCGGCCTGGCTGCTGGCGGGCCCGGGCAGGAACTGGGCGAGCGCCACGATGTCGGCGTAGGCGCGGTCGTCGAGCCAGCGCCGCCGCACCACGATCTCCTCGCGCAGATAGCCGAGATGGGCGATCGGCCCGCCGAAGGACGTGCAGCCCAGGCGCAGGAAGACGGCGAAGACCTCCAGGGCCGACCCGCGGCGCCCGATCGCCTCGGCGGCGTCGCTCATCGCCGCCTGCGCGGCCGGTACGGGTGCTGCTCGATCCAGTGCCGCGCGATGTCGATGCGCCGGCAGATCCACACGTCGCGATGGCGCGCCACATGGTCGAGCAGGCGCATCAGCCCGGCCGCCCGGGCGGGGTGGCCGATCAGCCGCATGTGCAGCCCGACCGACATCATCTTCGGCTGCGTCCGCCCCTCGGCGTAGAGCACGTCGAAGGCGTCGCGGACATAGGTGAAGAAGTCCTCGCCCGTGCCGAACACGCCGCGGCCGAACTTGGCGTCGTTGTTGGAGAGCGTGTATGGGACGACCAGATGCGGCTTGCCCTCGGTCGTCGTCCAGTAGGGCAGGTCGTCGTTGTAGGCGTCGGAATCGTAGAGGAAGCCGCCCTCCGCGACGAGCAGCCGGCGGGTGTTCACGCTGGGCGAGTAGCGGCAATACCAGCCGAACGGACGCTCGCCCGTCGTGCGCTTCAGGGACGCGACCGCCTTGGCGATGTGCTGGCGCTCCTCTTCCTCGTCCAGCTCGAAGTGCTTCACCCAGCGCCAGCCATGGCTGCAGACATCCCAGCCGGCGTCGCGGATCGCCTTGGCGGCCGGCGGGTTGCGCTCCAGCGCGAGCGCGCAGCCGAAGATCGTCATCGGCAGGCGGTACTCGTCGAAGATGCGCTTCACCCGCCAGAAGCCGACGCGGCTGCCGTACTCGAACATGCTCTCGCCGGCGAGGTCGCGGCCCTTCAGCGGCGCGGCCTGGCTGGCCCCCTCGGTCAGCGCCGTCTCGGTGAAGCCGTCGCCGTCGGCGATCGAGTATTCCGAGCCCTCCTCGAAGTTGAGGACGAAGTTGACGGCGAGCCGCGCCCCGCCCGGCCATTCCGGGTCGGGCGGGTTGGGACCGTAGCCGACGACGTCGCGGGGATAGGGCTTGGCCATGGGTGAGAGGCTCCGGCGTGGGTCGGAAAGGGGGACCTTAGCCGGTCATCGCCAGGGAAGGTAGCCGAGGCCGACGAGCCAGAGGACGGCTACCGCCATCGAGGCGAGCGTCATCGGCACACCGCAGGCGGCATGGGTGCGCAGCGACAGGCGCACGCCGACCGCGGCGGCCCGCTCCACCACGATCAGGTTGGCAAGGCTGCCGACGAGCAGCAGGTTGCCGGCCAGCGTCGAGAGCAGCGCCAGCGCGTAGAGCAGACCCGCCCCTGCGTCGGGCACGACCTTGAGGAAGAGCACGACCGCCGGCACGTTGCCGACGCTGTTGCTGCCCAGCAGCGCCAGGGCGGACAGCACCAGCGGGTCGTCCACCGGCATGCCCCGGGCGCCGAGCCAGGCGACCGCCGCGCCCGGCAGGCCGGTCGCGCTGAAGGCGGCGGTGACGACGAAGAGGCCGGCGAACAGCACCAGCAGCGACCAGTCGACCAGCCCCAGGATCCGCCGCGTCGCGAGATTGCGCGAGAGCAGCATCAGGCCACCGATCACCAGCACCGCCTCCGCCTGGGGCAGGGGCGTGGCGAACAGCACCAGCAGCGCGAGCGTGGCCGCCCCCGCCCAGGCCAGCTCCGGCCGGTCGATGCGCGGCGGCGGCGGCGGGTCGCGGCGCTCCGCCAGCGTCCACCGGCCGCGCCACACCGCCGCGACCGTGAGATGGACGGCCGCCAGCCCTGCGACCGCGGGCGGCCCGCAGGCGAGCAGGAACGCGAAGAAGTCGAGTCGTCCGGTCTGGCCGATCAGGATGTTCTGGGGATTGCCGATCACGGTCGCCGCCGACCCGGCGTTGGCGGCGCCGGCCAGCGCGATGAGGAACGGCCGGGGATCGAGGCCGCGGGCGCGCAGCCCCAGGCACAGGAGCGGCGTCATCGCGAAGACGACGACGTCGTTCGCCAGCACCGCCGAGAGCGCGCCCGCCACCGCGACCGTCATGGCGAGCAGCGTCAGCGGCCCCGCCCGTGCCGCGGCGATGCGGGCGACGCACCAGTCGTAGAAGCCGCTCTCGGCGAAGCGTGCCGAGAGGATCATCAGCCCGAACAGCACGAAGAGCGTGGGAAAGTCGATCGCGGCGAGCGCGCCGGCCGCATCGACGGCCCCACCCAGGCCGAGGCCGATCGCCCCGATCAGGGCGATGCCGGTACGGTCGAGCCCCAGCCCCGGCCAGCGCCCGAGGGCCATCCCCACATAGACGGCGACGAATACGGCGACGACGAACGCGATCACGGCTCGGACAGGGAGATGTGGACGGGCGCTCGGGCCATCCTATCATTGCGGGCGATGACGACGACCTCCGACAGCTTCCTGCTGGCCCACGAGCCCTGGGTGCGTCTCGGCTGCTTCGCCGGCGTCCTGGCGGTGATGGCGGCGTGGGAGGCGCTCGCCCCGCGCCGGCCGCGCGCCCTGCCGCGGCACGGCCGGTGGCCCGGCAACCTCGGCGTCGTCGTGGTCTCCTCCCTGGCGCTGCGCCTGCTCTTCCCGGTCGCCGCGGTCGGTCTCGCGGCGGTGGCCGAGCGGCAAGGCTTCGGCCTCCTGAACCTGCTCGGCCTGCCGCCCTGGGTTTCGTTCCTCGCCGCCCTCCTGGTCCTCGATCTCGCCATCTACGCCCAGCACGTCGCCTCCCATGCCGTCCCGATCCTGTGGCGGCTGCATCGCATGCACCATGCCGACCTCGACATCGACGCGACCACCGGCGTGCGCTTCCATCCGGTGGAGATCGTGCTGTCGATGGTGTTCAAGCTGGCGGTCGTGGCGCTGCTCGGCCCGCCCGCGGTGGCGGTGCTGGTCTTCGAGGTGGGGCTCAACGCCGCCGCCATGTTCAACCATGCCAACCTCCGCCTGCCCGGCGGCGTCGACCGGGCCCTGCGCCTCGTCCTGGTGACGCCGGACATGCACCGGGTCCATCACTCGATCGTCCGCGGCGAGCGGGACAGCAACTTCGGCTTCAACCTTCCCTGGTGGGACCGGCTGTTCGGCACCTACCGGGCGCAGCCGG
>JADZBA010000107.1 GCA_020852355.1 Alphaproteobacteria bacterium | reverse complement strand
CGATCATGTGCGTCGGCTTCGGGCAGGTGCGGGTGACGGAGTTGTGGATGCCGCCGCGGGCGTGCGTGATCTCGCTGCCCGGCACGTTCACGATCTTCTCCTGGGCGTGGTACATGAGGACCATCCCGGACGGCACGCGCTGGCTGACGACCGCACGCGCGACGAGCGCGCCGTTGATGTTGAAGGCCTCGATCCAGTCGTTGTCCTCGATCCCGGCCGCCGCCGCGTCGACCTCGCTCAGCCACACGATGGGGCCGCCGCGCGACAGCGTCAGCATGATCAGGTTGTCGGTGTAGGTGCTGTGGATGCCCCACTTCTGGTGCGGCGTGATGAAGTTCAGCACCAGCTCGGCGTTGCCGTTCGGCCGGCGGCCGAGCAGCGGCGCCACCGTGCGCGTGTCGATCGGCGGCTTGTAGACCGTCAGCCCCTCGCCGAAGGCGAGCATCCAGGGATGGTCCTGGTAGAGCTGCTGGCGCCCCGTCAGCGTGCGCCACGGGATCAGCTCGTGGACGTTGGTGTAGCCGGCGTTGTAGCTGACATGCTCGGACTCGATGCCGCTCCAGGTCGGCGAGGAGATGATCTTGCGCGGCTGCGCCTGCAGGTCGCGGAAGCGGATCTTGTCGTCCTCGCGCGGCCGCGCGAGATGGGTGTGGTCGCGCCCCGTCGCCTTGCCCAGCGCCTGCCACGCCTTGACCGCGACGGTGCCGTTGGTCTCCGGCGCCAGCGCCAGGATCACCTCGGCCGCGTCGATGTCGGTGTCGATGCGCGGCTGGCCCGCGGCGACGCCCTTCTCGGTCACCGTCCGGTTCAGCGCGCCGAGGAAATGCACCTCCTCCTCGGTGTTCCAGGAGATGCCCTTGCCGCCGTTGCCGATCTTGGCGAGCAGCGGGCCGAGGGCGGTGAACTTCTCCCACGTCGCGGGATAGTCGCGCTCGACCACCGTCATCGCCGGCATGGTCTTGCCGGGCACCGGCGCGCACTCGCCCTTGCGCCAGTCCTGCGGCGCGAAGGGCTGCGCCAGCTCGCCCGGCGTGTCGTGCATGATCGGCGTCAGCACGAGGTCCTTCTCCACCCCGAGATGCCCGACGCAGACCTCGGAGAAGCGCCGGGCGATCCCCTTGAAGATCTCCCAGTCGCTCCGTGCCTCCCAGGCCGGGTCCACCGCCGCCGACAGCGGATGGATGAAGGGATGCATGTCGGAGGTGTTGAGGTCGTGCTTCTCGTACCAGGTGGCGGTCGGCAGCACGATGTCGGAGTAGACGCAGGTCGTCGACATGCGGAAGTCGAGCGTCACCAGCAGGTCGAGCTTCCCCTGCGGCGCCTCGTCGTGCCAGGCGACCTCCTCGGGCTTGCGGCCGCCCTCCTCGCCGAGATCCTTGCCCTGGACGCCGTGGCGGGTGCCGAGCAGGTGCTTGAGGAAGTATTCGTGCCCCTTGCCGCTGGAGCCCAGCAGGTTGGAGCGCCAGACGAACAGGTTGCGCGGGAAGGCGCGCGGATCGTCGGGATCCTCGCAGGCCATGCGCATGCTGCCGTCCTGCAGCGCCGCGACCGCGTAGGGCACCGGCGCCTGGCCGGCATCGGCCGCCGCGCGGGCGACCGTCAGCGGATTGGCCTGGAGCTGCGGTGCCGACGGCAGCCAGCCCATGCGCTCGGCGCGGACGTTGAAGTCGATCAGGCTGCCGGTCATCGCCCCCTTGGCGAGCGGCGACAGGATCTGCTCGACGCCGAGCTGCTCGTAGCGCCACTGGTCCGTGTGGGCATAGAAGAACGAGGTCGAGTTCTGCTGGCGCGGCGGCCGGTGCCAGTCGAGCGCGAAGGCGAGCGGCGTCCAGCCGGTCTGCGGGCGCAGCTTCTCCTGGCCGACATAGTGCGACCAGCCGCCGCCCGACTGGCCGACGCAGCCGCACATCACCAGGAGATTGATGATGCCGCGGTAGATCATGTCGCCGTGGTACCAGTGGTTCACGCCGGCACCGAGGATCACCATCGACTTGCCCTTGGTCTTGGCCGCGTTGTCGGCGAAGGCCCGGGCCACCTGAACGACGTCGTCGGCCTTGACGCCGGTGATCGTCTCCTGCCAGCGCGGCGTGTAGGGCACGTCCTCCTCGTTGGTCCGCGCGACGTGGGCGCCGCCGAGGCCGCGGTCGATGCCGTAGTTGGCGACCATCAAGTCGAACACGCTGGCCACCAGCGCCTCGCCGTCGGCCAGCGCGACACGCCGGGCCGGGACGTTGCGGACCAGCACCTCGGGATGGTCGCTGTGCTTGAAATGCGGGTGGGGCTGGCCGCCGAAATAGGGGAAGGCGACCGCAGCGACCTCGTCGTGCGCGCCGAGCAGCGTCAGCCGCGGCTTGATCTCCGCGCCGGTCGCCGCGTCCCGCCCCTCCAGGTTCCAGCGTCCCTGCTCGCCCCAGCGGAAGCCGACCGACCCGGTCGGGACGACGAGGGTGTCCGTCGCCTCGTCGACCACCACCGGCTTCCATTCCGGGTTGTTGGTCTCGCCCTTGGCGCCGGCGAAGTCCGAGGCGCGCACGAAGCGGTCGGCGACCAGGCGGCCGTCGCGCTCGACCAGCCGCACCAGGCACGGCATGTCGGTGTAGCGCCGGCAGTAGTCGTCGAAATACGGGCTGCGGCCCGCGAGATGGAACTCCTTGAGGATGACGTGGCCCATGGCGAGCGCCAGGGCGGCGTCGGTCCCCTGCTTGGGCGCCAGCCACAGGTCGGCGAACTTCGAGGCCTCGCTGTAGTCGGGGCACACGACGACCGCCTTGGCGCCCTTGTAGCGGACCTCGGTGAAGAAATGGGCGTCGGGCGTGCGCGTCTGCGGCACGTTCGAGCCCCACAGCATGAGGAAGGTCGAGCTGTACCAGTCGGCGCTCTCCGGCACGTCGGTCTGCTCGCCCCAGGTCTGCGGCGAGCTCGGCGGCAGGTCGCAGTACCAGTCGTAGAAGCTCATGCTGACGCCGCCGATCAGCGACAGGTAGCGGGTGCCCGCGGCGTAGGAGACCATCGACATCGCCGGGATCGGCGAGAAGCCGATGATGCGGTCGGGTCCCCAGGTCTTCGCGGTGTGGACGTTGGCCGCGGCGATGATCTCCTCGACCTCGTCCCAGGACGCGCGCACGAAGCCGCCGAGGCCGCGCACCTGCTTGTAGGCGGCCGCCTTGGCCGGGTCGCCGACGATCGCGGCCCAGGCGCGCACCGGATCGCCGTGCGTCGCCTTCGCCTCGCGCCACATCCGCAGCAGCCGGCCGCGGACCAGGGGATGCTTCACCCGGTTGGCGCTGTAGAGGTACCAGGAGTAGCTGGCGCCGCGCGAGCAGCCGCGCGGCTCGTGGTTGGGCAGGTCCGGCCGGGTGCGGGGATAGTCGGTCTGCTGCGTCTCCCAGGTGACGATGCCGCCCTTGACGTAGATCTTCCACGAGCACGAGCCCGTGCAGTTGACGCCGTGGGTCGAGCGCACGATGCGGTCGTGGGCCCAGCGCGAGCGGTACGCCTCCTCCCAGGTCCGGTCCTCGTTGGTGACGACGCCGTGCGCGCCGGAGAAGGTGTCGACGTTCTTGCGGAAGAACGTCAGGCGGTCGAGGAAATGGCTCATGTCCAGGCTCCGGCAGGGGGCGGGCGGCGCGTCAGCACGGCGCTTCCGCGCCCTTGCGGGCGTAGAACCACCAGTTGATCGCGATGTTCGCGAGGTAGAAGACGGCGGCCCAGTAGAAGAAGAGGTTGGGCGTGCCGGCCCAGGCGATGGAGAGGCCGAGCATGACGCCGGCCGCGAGCGGGCCGTAGGCCGCCATCGCGCTGGTCCAGCCGATCACGCCCGCCGCCTGGCGCGGCGGGAACAGCATCGGCATCTGCTTGAAGGTCGACGCGTTGCCGATGCCCGAGAAGAAGAAGATCCCGAGCATGAAGGCGAGGAACCAGGG
>JADZBA010000106.1 GCA_020852355.1 Alphaproteobacteria bacterium | reverse complement strand
TCGACAGCTACTGGCGGCGCATCCCCGGCATGTGGGTGCATGGCGACTGGGCATCGCGCGATGCCGACGGCTACTGGTACGTCCACGGCCGCTCCGACGACACGATCAAGGTCGCGGGCAAGCGCACCGGCCCGGCCGAGATCGAGGCGGTGCTGCTGGCGACCGGCCGCGTCTCCGACGCCGCCGCCGTCGCCCTGCCCGAGCCGGTCAAGGGTGCGACCGTCGCCTGCGTCGTCGTGCCGGCGCCGGGCGAAGCGGACGACGCCGGCTTCCGGGCCGCGCTGGCCGCCGCCGTCGCCGCCGCCATGGGGTCCGCCTTCCGCCCGTCGCTGGTGCTCGCCGTCGCCGACCTGCCGAAGACGCGCAACATGAAGACCATGCGCCGCGTCGTCCGCGCGGCACTGACCGGCGCGCCGCCGGGCGACCTCTCTGCGCTGGTCAACCCCGAGACCGTCGCGGCGATCGCCGCCGCCTTCGCCCTCACACGATCAGCAGGTCCGCGATCGTGACGTCGGCCTCGGCGACGCCCAGCAGCAGCAGGCGCGAGGCGCCGCCGAGATCGATCAGCAGACCGACGCCCGTGTCGGTCGCGCGATCGTGGAAGCTCGCCATGCCGATGATCCCGGTCGGGGCCTCGATCTGCACCCGGTCGATGCCGACCTCGAAGTCCGTGACGACGTCCATCTCCCCGTCCGCCGTCGCGACGAACAGGTCGGCGGCGCCGTCGCCCGCGCCCCCGGCGGCCCCGCCCGTCAGCGTGTCGGCGCCGGCATCGCCGGCCAGCACGTCGGTGCCGCCGGAACCGACGATGCGGTCGGCACCCTGCCCGCCGCGCAGCGTGTCGGCGCCCGTACCGCCGTCGAGGTCGTCGTCGTCCGCGCCGCCGTTGACGAGGTCGTCGCCGCCGCCGCCGCGGACATGGTCGGCACCGCGGTCGCCGTTCAGCAGGTCGCGCCCGCCGCCGCCATCGATGCTGTCGGCACCCTGCCCGCCCCACACCGTGTCGTCGCCGGCGACGCTGTCGGCCGATCCGTCGCCGAGCACCGTGTCGTCGCCGGTGCCGACCGCGAGGAGGTCGTCGCCGCCGAGGCCGAGCACGCTGTCGTTGCCGGCATAGGCGACGAGGACGTTGGCGGCGGCGTTACCGACCATCACGTTGGCGAGCGCGTTGCCGTCGCCGTTCAGCTCGTCGGCGCCCAGCAGGGTCAGGTTGCGCACGAAGTCGGGCAGGCGCAGGGAGTCGTGGGTGCGCAGCCACTCCACCAGGTCCTCGGGGACGATGGCGTCGACCTCGGAGAAGACCCGGACGTCCCTGGCGACGCCGCCGACGATCGGTGCGGGGCCGGGGTCCGGGACGACGGCGGGCGGCGCGACGGACCAGGCATGGACGGCCGGCGTCTCGTCGGCCTTGCCCGCGAGATCGACGGCACGCACCGCCAGCGTATGCGCGCCCGCCGCCAGTCCCAGCAGGACCAGCGGATCCGACGCGGGCGCCCATTCGCCGGCGTCGAGGCGCGCCTCGTAGCGCACGGCGGACTGGCCGCCGGCGAGGTCGAAGAGCGCCAGCGTCGCCGGGGTGGTGAGAGCCGGACCGGCGAGGATCGTGGTGTCCGGCGGCTCGGCGCCTCCCGGTGCGCCGCCCGGGCCGACCGTCCAGGCCCAGTCGGCCGGCGATTCGTCGACATTGCCGACGGCGTCGCGCGCCCGCGCCAGCAGCGTGTGGGGACCGGCGGCCAGCCCCGCCACCGTCAGCGGATCGGGCACCGAGATCCACGGCCCGCCGTCGAGCGACACTTCGAACGTGGCGCCGGTCTCGTCGGCGGCGAAATCGAACAGCGCCGTGGTCGGCGCCTCGGTCTCCGCGGGCCCGGCGAGGATCGTCGTCTCAGGAGGCGTCGTGTCGGGTGCCGGTGCGACGACCGTCCAGGCATACTGGACCGGCGTCGGGTCGACGTTGCCGGCCTCGTCGATCGCCCGCACCGCCAGCGAATGAGCGCCGACCGCGAGCCCCGACAGGGTCAGCGGGTCCGCTGCCGCCGCCCAGGTGCCGCCGTCGAGCGCCGCCTCGAAATGCGCCCCCGGCTCGTCGGCGGCGAGATCGAAGGTCGCGGTCGTCGCCTCGCCGACCGGCGGCGGTCCGACCGCGATCGACGTGTCCGGCGGCACGGTGTCGTGGTCGTCCTGCGGCGGCTCGTCGAGGACCGCGAGCCAGTCGGGCGCGCCACTGCCGCCGGGATGGATGTCGCGGACCATGAAAGTGCCCGACGCGCTGCCGTCGGAGACCCAGAGCTCGCTGCCGTGGCTGCCGTCGTTGGCGCGGAAGAAGAGCCGGTCGCCGACCGCCGTCAGGGCCAGCGGCGACGAGCCTGCGGGCCCGGACGCGATGTCGAGCACCTGGACCGTTCCTTCCGAGGTCCCATCGGTCCGCCAGAGCTCGCGGCCGAAGGCCGCGTTGTCGGCCGTGAAGAAGACCAGCCCGCCGACCGCGACGGCATTCGCGGGGTCCGATCCATCCGCCCCGGGCTGGAGATCGGCGAGCAGGCCGGCCGTCGTGCCGTCCCAGAGCCAGAGTTCCGCGCCATGGCTCGCGTCCTCGGCGGTGAAGAGGAGCGCGTCGCCCAGCGCCGCCAGGCTTCGTGGGCTCGATCCCAGGGTCCCGGGCACGACATCGAAGGCCAGCGCCGTGCCGGCGCTGGTCCCGTCCGAGCGCCATAGCTCGAGCCCGTGGGACGCGTCGGTCGCAGCGAAATAGAGGGTGCCGTCGGCGACCGCCATGGCACCGGGCAGGCTGTCGGCGGCGATGTCGACGGGGGCCGCCAGGACCGTGCCGGCGCTGGTGCCGTCGGTTCGCCACAGCCCGCGCCGGCTGCCGTCGTCCGCCGCGAAGTACGCCGCACCGCCGAATTCGACGAACGGTCCGGGATTCGATCCGGCCGGCCCCGACCGGATATCCAGCAGCAGCCCGGCGGACGCCCCATCGCCGGCGGCGACCCAGGGCTCGGCGCCCCGGCTCGCATCGGTGCCGACGAAGTAGGCCGTGCCGTCGACCACGGCGAGCCGGCTCGCCGCCGTGTCCATCGGCCCCAGCGGCACGGTGCCGGCCGACGTGCCGTCGCTGCGCCACAGGGCGTAGGACCCCGACGTGTCGGGATCGACCGCGAAGAAGAGAACGCGGTCGCCGGCCGGCGCCAGCGCGTAGGGCTCGCCGCTGGTGCCCCCCGCGCCGATCTCGCGCACGATGAACGTGCCGGCGGACGTTCCGTCGCTGCGCCACAGTTCGAAGCCGCTCGACGGCGCGAATGCGCTGAAGAGAACGATCTCGGCCACGCCGCTTCCCCATCCTCGCCGGGTGCCGCGCGGAGAAGCCGGGCCGGCAGGATCACGATGGGATTAGGAAGGTATTGCGGCGGAATCTCAACCGCAAATCGTCGCCTTCGCGTTCACGCCGCCTCGGGCAGTGCGGCGATGCCGCCATGGGCCGACGACCACCGGCCGGGGTCGTCGAGAAAGGCGCGCAGCTCCGCCAGCCGGGCGGCCGGGAAGGCGCCGCTGCGCTCCGCCTCGCGCAGCACGTCCCACCACGTCGCCAGCGTGTGCAGCGTCAGGCCGATGGCGGCGAAGCGTTCGGCGACGCCCGGGAAAATGCCGTACTGGAACACGACGAAGGCATGGTCGACGCGGGCGCCGGCGCGGCGCAGGCCGCGGCAGAAGGCGAGCTTGCTTTCGCCGTCGGTGGTCAGGTCCTCGACCAGCAGCGTGCGCGCGCCCTCGCTGACGATGCCCTCGATCTGGGCGGCGGGGCCGAAGCCCTTGGCGCGCTTGCGCACGAACTGCATCGGCAGCATGAGGCGGTCGGCAATCCAGGCCGCGAAGGGCACGCCCGCCGTCTCGCCGCCGGCGACGAGGTCGATGCGCTCGAAGCCGACGTCGCGCACGATGGTCGCCACCGCGAAGTCGGTCAGCGCCCGGCGGATGCGCGGGTAGGAGATGAGCCGCCGGCAGTCGACATAGACCGGGCTGGCCCAGCCGCTGGTCAGCATGAAGGGATGGTCGCCCCAGAACTGGACGGCATC
>JADZBA010000105.1 GCA_020852355.1 Alphaproteobacteria bacterium | reverse complement strand
GTGCTCGGCAGCCGCCGGCACAACCCGTTCACCGAGGGCGGCCGCGAGCTCTTCGACTGTGCGGCCCAGGGCCGCATCGGCGCCTTCTTCCTGGGCGGCGGCGAGATCGACGGCGAGGCCAACATCAATCTCGTCGGCATCGGCGACTACCCGAACCTCGACGTGCGCTTCCCCGGCTCGTTCGGATCGGCCTACCTCTACATGCTGATCCCGCGCGTCATCCTCTTCCGCGAGGAGCATTCGCGCCGGGTATTCGTGCCGAAGGTGAGCTTCGTCAGCGCACCCGGCACCAGCGAACCGGAGGTCTACCGGCCGGGCGGCCCGCACGCGCTGGTGACCGGCCTCTGCCGCTTCGACTTCGACCACGCCGGACGCCGCTTCCGCCTCACCAGCGTCCATCCCGGCCACACGGCCGACGAGGTCGCGGCCGATACCGGCTTCGCCTACGACGCGCCCGCGCGCGTGCCCGAGACCGAGCCGCCGCCGGCGGAGTGGCTGGCGCTGCTGCGCGGCCGCGTCGCCGGCGAGCTGGCCGAGACTTATCCCAAGTTCGCGGCTGCCGTCTTCGGCGGCGCGGCCGCCTGACCTGCCGATCGGAGCATTCGATGAACGCCTCTCCCGGCGCGCTCGCCGGCATCAAGGTCGTCGACCTGACGCGCATCCTCAGTGGGCCGTACGGGTCGCAGATCCTGGCCGACCACGGCGCCACCGTGATCAAGGTCGAGCCGCCGGCCGGCGACGAGACGCGCGACTGGGGCCCGCCCTTCCGCGACGGCACCGCCTCCTACTTCGTCGGCGTCAACCGCAACAAGCGCTCGATCGCCCTCGACCTGACGAAGCCGGAGGGACGCGAGGTGCTGTTCCGGCTGCTCGAAGACGCCGACGTGCTGTTCGAGAACTTCAAGACCGGGCAGCTCCAGAAATGGGGTCTCGACTACGAGACGGTGCTGAAGCCGCGCTTCCCGCGGCTGATCTACGCCCAGATCTCCGGCTTCGGCCCCGACGGGCCGCTGGGCGGCCTGCCCGGCTACGACGCCGCCGTGCAGGCGTCGTCCGGCCTGATGAGCATCAACGGCTCGCCCGAGAGCGGCCCGGTGCGGCTCGGAACCCCCATCGTCGATCTCGGCACCGGACTCAACGCCGTGCTCGGCATCTGCATGGCGATCATCGAGCGCCAGCGCTCGGGCCTCGGCCAGCATGTCGAATGCTCGCTCTACGACGTCGGCATCTCGCTGCTGCACCCGCAGGCCGCCAACTGGTTCATGTCGGGCGAGCCGCCGAAGCTGCTCGGCAACAGCCATCCCAACATCTGCCCCTACGACCAGTACCGCACGCGGACGCGGCCGATCTTCCTCGCCGTCGGCAACGACACGCAGTTCCGCCGGCTCTGCGACTGCCTGGGCGTGCCCGACCTGCCCGGCGAGGCACGCTTCAGGACCAACCGCGACCGCGTCGCCAACCGCGATGCGCTGAACGCGGTGCTGCAGGACCTGCTGCTGCGGCACGACGGGCCGGCGCTCGCCTCCAGGCTGCTCGATCTCGGCGTGCCGGTCGGCCCGGTGCAGTCGATCCCCGAAGTGATGGAGGACCCGCACACCAGGCATCGCGAGATGGTCGTGGCGATCGACGACTACCGGGGCACCGGCATCCCGCTGAAGCTGAGCCGGACGCCGGGTGCCGCGCGCAGCAAGCCGCCCGCCTTCGGCGCCGACGGCCGGGCGATCCTGCGCGAGCACGGGCTGAGCGACGCCGAGATCGACGCGCTGACCGCGGCGGGCATCGTCTGCGCGGAGCGGCGCACGGGCCGCTGACCGCGCCGCCGACCCTCAGTCGACCTTGGCGCCGGCGATCTCCACCACCCGCGCCCAGCGCGCCAGCTCGGAGCGCATCAGCGCCGTCAGCTCCTCGGGGGTGCCGGTGACCGGGTCGATGCCCTGCTTGAGGAGGGATTGCCGCATCTCAGGCGAACGGATGATGCCGGTGATCTCCTTGTGCAGGCGTGCGACGATCGGTGCCGGCGTACCGGCGGGCGCGTAGACCCCGAACCACGCCGACACGACGAAGTCGTCGAGGCCGGCCTGCGCCATCGTCGGCACGTCGGGCAGCGCGGTGGCGCGCTCGGCGCCGGTGATGGCCAGCGCCCGGAGCTTGCCGTCCTCCACGTAGGGCAGCAGCGGCAGGTAGTGGTAGAACATGAACTTGAGGTCGCCGCGCAGCAGCCCCTCGATCGCCTGGGCGCCGCCGCGATAGGGCACGTGGACCATGTCGAGCTTCTCGCGCGCGGCGAGCAGCGTGCCGGCGAGATGGTTCGACGTGCCGTTGCCCGAGGAGCCGTAGTTGACCTCGCCCGGATGCGTCCGGGCATATTCGATCAGCTCCTTCAGCGTGCGCGCCGGCACCGCGGGATTGACCACCAGCACGTTGGGCGCGGTGCCGAACTGGGCGATCGGCGCGAAGTCCTTGATCGCGTCGTAGCTGATCTTGCGGTAGAGCGCGGGATTGATGGAGTGCGTGCCGATCGTGCCCATCAGCAGCGTGTAGCCGTCGGGTGCCGAGCGCGCGACCTGCTCGGTGCCGATGGTGCCGCCGCCGCCGCCGCGATTGTCGACCAGCACCTGCTCGCCCAGTGCCGGCCCCAGCTTCGCCGCGAGGATGCGGCCGACGAGGTCGGTGGTGCTGCCCGCCGGAAACGGCACGACGAGGCGTACGGGCCTGGTCGGATAGGTCTGTGCGGATGGCGGCGCCGACCAGGCGACGACCGCCAGCACGACGAGGACGAACCTGCCGATCATGCGCTTCCTCCCGGTTCTCGTTGGGCCGCAGCCTACGACACCGCGAGCGCCTCAGGAACCGGCGAGGATGCGCTCCAGCAGGGCGTTCTGCGCGTGCAGCAGGAAGGATTTGGCCTCGACGACGCGGCAGCGCGGATCGGCCATGGCGTCCTCCGAGACCTCCTCGCCGCGGGTCACCGGCGGGCATGGCACGAAGAGCGCGCCCGGGTCGAGGCGGCTCAGCACGGCGGCGGTGACGCGGAAGGGCGCCATCTCGGACGCCGCGGCGTCGCCGGGCCAGCAGTCGGTGACGACGAGATCTGCGCCGGCGACCGCGGCCATGTCCGCGCTCGCATGGAACCGCGGGCCGAGCAGGTCGGGGTCGCGGACGTGCCAGCGCGCGGGACAGACCTGCACGACGTCGATCGGCAGCACCCGCGCCGCCTCGACCCAGGAGCGCAGGATGTTCGCGTCCGGAGCGACGACGGCGACGCGGATGCCGTCGATGCGGCCCCGCGCGTGCCGCGCGAAGGCGAGGTCGCCCAGCGTCTCGCAAGGATGGTTCGAGCGGGTCCGCGCATTGACGACCGGAGCCCGGGCGGCGGCGGCCATGGCGCGCAGGCGCGCCAGCTCGGGCGTGCGCACGACGATCGCGTCGAACCAGTTGTCGACATAGGCCGCGAGATCGCCGATCGCCTCGCGTCCGCCCAGCGTGATCGGCGCGAGCACGCAGGTCCCGCCCATCGCCTGGATGCCGAGGTCGAAGGCCGTGGTGTTCCGCCAGCCGCCGTCGTCCACGACCAGCGCGACGCGCCGGTCGCGCAGGGCGTCGGGCAGCCGCCTGGCCGACCACATCCGCGCCATGTCCTGGGCGCGCTCGACGAGGCTCGCCAGCAGCTCCGCCGGGTGGTCGTGCAGCGCGAGGAAGTCGAAGGTCACGTCAGCCGTGGAGCGGCTCGAAGCGCAGCAGGCTCGCCCCGGCCGGGGCGAGCCCGCGATGGCGGGTGCCGCGCGGCACCAGGAAGAAGTCGCCGGCCGCCAGGCGCAGGGTCCGACGGTCGAGCTCGATCTGGAGGTAGCCGTCGATGACGAACACGCCCTCGTCACGATCGGCATGGCAGTGCCAGGGATCGGCGCCGCGCAGGCGGACCGCCTTGATCGCCACGTCGCCCAGCGTGGCCAGCGCCGCCGAGCCGCCGGCCGCCAGGCCCGCGACCACGCGCGGTACGTCGACCGGCGTCACGGCGTCCTCCGGAGCGGCTTGCGCATGTAGACGCGCGGCCGGCCATGCACCGTCTGGCGGTCGTAGGCGACATAGCCGAGGCGCTCGTAGATCTCCTGGTTTTCCAGCATCATCTGGTGGGTGTAGAGGCGCATCTCGAAGAGGCGCTGCCGGCGCGCCTCGGCCTCCGCCAGCTCCATCAGGGCGCGGCCGAGGCCGCGGCCCTGGAGCGAGGGGTCGACGGCGACGTTCTCGACCATCATCCACTCCTCCTCCGGCTCGAGCAGCAGCAGGCCGACGATGCGGCCCGCCTCCTCGACCACATGCCCCTGCATCGCCGCAATCGCCTCGGCGTAGTCGACGATCATCGGATAGGGCTTCTGGCCGATGCGCGCCACGTAGTGGCCGTAGGCGCGGTCGACGAGAGCCGCGACGGGAACGGCGTCGGCGACCGTCGCCGGGCGCAGGCCCCGGATCATGGCTCGGCGAACGCGAAGCCGAACGGCATCGTCGGGTCGGCCCAGCCCGCCATCCGCCGCGCCGGCAGGGCGCGGCCGATCGTGCCGTGCACGCCGTCCAGCGCACCGGGGACCAGCTCGTGGGCGAGGAAGCGATGGGCCTCCGTGGGCCCGGGCATCGCAAGGTTCATGGTCAGCGCCCGCGTGAAGCCGAAGGGCTCATAGTATTCCGGATCGCCGACCAGCACGACGATACGATGGCCCTGCGAGCGGGCGGCGGCGAGCCCGTGGCGCATCAGGGCCTTGCCGTAGCCGAGGCCCTGCAGCCCCGGCTCCACCGCCAGCGGCCCCAGCAGCAGCGCCGGCATGCGCGCCGCACCGATGGCGATCGGCCAGAAGCGCAGCGTCGCAGCGACGGTGCCGTCGGCGAGCGTGTTGACGAAGCAGAGGGCGGCCACCGGCGACACGCCGTCGCGCAGCCGGTAGGACGTCTTGCGCTCCCGGCCGGGCCCGAAGCTGCGATCGAGCAAGGCTTCGACCAGGAGCGCGTCCTGGGGCGCCTCGAGACGGATGGTCATGGTGTCCTCGCGTTCGCCTGGATGGTGCACCGGGAGGCGGCCCGGTGCGGCGACGGAGGACGGGTGCTACCGGCCTGCCTGTTCGCGCACGCGCGCCGCCGCCCTCTCGCAAGAGAGTCGGTCGGGGCGTCGTCGGAGTCGGCGGCAGAACAAGGCTCGGTTGCCCTTCGCGGGTTGCGCGGCCGGACCAAATAGCATCGCCGGCAGGCGGTTTCAATACCACCTTTGCCGCCGCTTTTTCTTGCGGGGTCGGCCCGCTCCGCTACCATGCGCAGACAATCTCGGCGAGCCTGCCGGCGGCCGCCCCACCACAGCAATCCCGGGAGGACCAGATGGCGGATCGCCCCAAGCTCCGCAGTCAGGAGTGGTTCGGCAAGCAGGACCGCGACGGCTTCGTCCATCGCAGCTGGATGAAGAACCAGGGGCTGCCGCAGCACCTCTTCGACGGCCGCCCCGTCATCGGCATCTGCAACACCTGGTCCGAGCTGACGCCCTGCAACGCGCATTTCCGCAAGATCGCCGAGCACGTGAAGCGCGGCGTCTACGAGATGGGCGGCTTCCCGCTGGAATTTCCGGTCATGTCGCTCGGCGAGACGCTGATGCGGCCGACCACCATGCTGTTCCGCAACCTCGTCAGCATGGACGTCGAGGAATCGATCCGCGCCAACCCGATCGACGGCGTCATCCTGCTGGTCGGCTGCGACAAGACGACCCCCGCCCTGCTGATGGGCGCTGCGAGCTGCGATCTCCCGACCCTCGCCATCTCCGGCGGGCCGATGCTGAACGGCCGCTTCCGCGACGAGCAGATCGGCTCGGGGACCCATGTCTGGAAGTTCGGCGAGATGGTGCGCGCCGGCGAGATGACGCTCGCCGACTTCATGGACGCCGAGTCCTGCATGTCGCGCTCGGCCGGCCACTGCATGGTCATGGGCACCGCGTCGACCATGGCCTCGATGGTCGAATCGCTCGGCATGGGCATGCCGATGAACGCCGCCATCCCGGCCGTCGATTCGCGCCGCTACGCCCTGTCGCACATGGCCGGCAGGCGGATCGTCGAGATGGTGCGCGAGGACCTGCGCATGTCGAAGATCCTGACGCGCAAGGCCTTCGAGAACGCGATTCGGGTAAACGGCGCGATCGGCGGGTCGACCAACGCGGTGGTCCACCTGCTGGCCCTCGCCGGCCGGGTCGGCATCGACGTCTCGCTCGACGACTGGGACAAGCTCGGCTGCGACGTCCCCTGCCTCGTCAACCTGATGCCCTCGGGCAAGTACCTGATGGAGGATTTCTACTACGCCGGCGGCATCCCCGCGGTGATCCGCGCGCTGGGCGACCGCATCCACAAGGACGCGCTCACCGTCAACGGGCGCACCATGGGCGAGAACACGGCCGACGCGCCGAACTGGAACCCCGACGTCATCTTCCCGGCGGAGCGGCCATTCAAGGAGGAAGGCGGCATCGCGGTGCTGCGCGGCAACCTCTGCCCCAGCGGCGCCATCCTGAAGCCGTCGGCGGCCTCGCCGCACCTGATGAAGCATCGCGGCCGCGCCGTCGTCTTCGAATCGATCGAGGACTTCCACGCCCGCATCGACGACGAGGGCCTCGACGTCGACGAGAGCTGCGTCCTGGTGCTGAAGGGCTGCGGCCCGCGCGGCTATCCGGGCTTCCCGGAGGTCGGCAACATGCCGCTGCCCCCCAAGGTCCTGCGCAAGGGCATCACCGACATGGTGCGCATCTCCGACGCGCGCATGAGCGGCACGGCCTACGGCACGGTGGTCCTGCACACCGCGCCCGAATCGGCGGTC
Organism: Alphaproteobacteria bacterium; assembly: GCA_020852355.1. Classification (GTDB taxonomy): domain Bacteria; phylum Pseudomonadota; class Alphaproteobacteria; order ATCC43930; family Allostellaceae; genus Allostella. The sequence goes on along the minus strand of JADZBA010000105.1, from coordinate 2,648 downwards.
GGCGGACCGCTGGCGCTGGTGCAGAACGGCGACATGATCGCCCTCGACGTCGCCGCGCGCACCCTGCACCTCGACGTGCCCGAGGCCGAGCTGGCGCGCCGTCGCGCCGCCTGGACGCCGCCCGAGCCCGCGCACGACCGCGGCTACGGCCGGCTCTACGTCGAGCATGTCCTGCAGGCGGACCGCGGCGTCGATCTCGACTTCCTGGTCGGCAAGAGCGGCGCCCACGTGGCCCGCGAGAGCCACTGAGACCGGGGCGCTCCGGCATGTTCCGCCTGCTCTATCCCGACACCCGCTTCGCCGGCGGCCACGACGCCGACCGGCAGGGTGCGGGCGACGGCATCGAGATCGTCACCTACGACGCGACGCGGCGGGAGCAGATTCCCGACGAGGTCTGGCGCGGCTGCCACGCGATCATCGTCGGCATCGGCATCCGGATCTCGCGCGAGGTCATCGAGCGGCTCGACGCCTGCAAGCTGATCGTCCGCATGGGCGTCGGCTATGACAACATCGACGTCGCGGCGGCGGCGGCCCGCGGCATCCCCGTCGCCAACGTGCCCGACTACGGCACCACCGACATCGCCGATACCGCGCTGGCCCTGATCCTGAACTTCGCGCGCGGCATCGCGGCCTACGACGACGTGCTGCGCCGCGACGTGGTGGCGAACTGGGACGTCACCAGGGCACCGGCGATCCGCCGCATGAAGGGCATGGCGGCGGGCGTCGTCGGGCTGGGCCGGATCGGCACGGCGGCGGCGCTGCGGCTGAAGGCGTTCGACATGCCGGTGCATTTCTACGACCCCTACGTCTCGAACGGCATGGAGCTGGCGCTCGGCCTGACGCGCCATCAGACGCTGCAGAGCCTGCTGGGCGCGGTCGACGCGGTCACCATCCACGCCTTCCTCAACGACGAGACGCGCAACCTGATCGACGCCGCGGCGGTGGCGGCGATGCGCAGGGGCACCATCCTGGTGAACACGGCGCGCGGGCCGATCTGCGACCTCGACGCGATTTATGACGGGCTCCGCAGCGGGCAGCTCGCCGCCGCCGGCCTCGACGTGCTGCCGGCCGAGCCGCCCGACCCCGGGCACAAGCTGATCGCCGCGTGGCAGCGCGACGAGGACTGGATACGCGGCCGCCTCGTCGTGCTGCCGCACGCCGCCTACTACAGCGCCCAGAGCCTGTGGGACATCCGCTACAAGGCGGCCGAGACGGTGGCCCTGCTGCTCAGGGACGGGCGGCTGCGCAACTGCGTCAACGGCGAGCTTCTGAAGGAGGCTGCGCGGAATCGTTGACAAACCGGCGCGCCGGCTTAGACCTGCGGCGCACGAAGCTAAGAATTGTCGACAAGCGGGACCACTCGCGCGGCATCACGCGTCGCATCCGACGGCGCTTTCGGGAGGAGTTCGACGCATGGCGTCGGTTGAGGTTCGGCGGGTAGAGAAGGCCTTCGGCACGACCAAGGTGATCCACGGCATCGACGTCGGCATCGAGGACGGCGAGTTCGTGGTGCTGGTCGGCCCGTCGGGCTGCGGCAAGTCGACGTTGCTCCGCATGATCGCCGGGCTGGAGCATATCTCCGGCGGCGAGATCCTGATCGGCGGGCGCGTCGTCAACAACGTGCCGCCGAAGGAACGCGACATCGCGATGGTGTTCCAGAACTACGCGCTCTATCCGCACATGACAGTCAACGACAACATGGCCTTCAGCCTGAAGCTGCGGAAGGCCGACCCGTCGCTGGTCGATCAGAGGGTGCGCCAGGCGGCCGACATCCTCGGGCTCACCGACTACCTGCAGCGCTACCCCCGCCAGCTCTCCGGCGGCCAGCGCCAGCGCGTCGCGATGGGCCGGGCGATCGTGCGCGACCCGCAGGTCTTCCTGTTCGACGAGCCGCTGTCCAATCTCGACGCCAAGCTGCGCGTGCAGATGCGCACCGAGATCAAGGCGCTGCACCAGCGCCTGAAGACCACCTCGGTCTACGTCACCCACGACCAGATCGAGGCGATGACCATGGCCGACCGCATCGTCGTCATGCATGACGGGATCGTCGAGCAGATTGGCACCCCGCTCGAGCTCTACGACCATCCGGCCAACACCTTCGTCGCCGGCTTCATCGGCTCGCCCGCGATGAACTTCATCAAGGGGCGCATCCGGGTGAACGGCGGCCAGCCTGCGGTGCAGGCCGAGGACGGCACGACGCTGCCGGTGGCGGGCATCGGTGCGGGCCGCGACGGCCAGCCCGTGGTCTACGGCGTGCGCCCCGAGCATCTGCTGATGAGCCAGGGCGCCCAGGGCGTAGCGGCAGAGGTCGTCGTGGTCGAGCCGACGGGCGCGGACACCCAGGTCTACGCCACGATGGCGGGCAAGCCGGTCTCCGCCGTGTTCACCGAGCGCTACAGCTTCCGCCCGGGCGAGCGCGTGACGCTGATGCCCAAGCTGGACGTGGTGCATCTCTTCGACGCCGAAACCGGGCGTCATCTCTGAAGGGCGCCGCCAAGGCACCCCGCATGCGCATCCGGGGCGGCCACGGCCGCCGCCGGCGCACCAACGAGACGACCAATCGCAGGAGGGAACGATCATGACCGAGATCACGAGGCGCGACGTGCTCAGGATCGGCGCCGGCGCGGCGGTGGCGGGCACCGTCGGCG
>JADZBA010000104.1 GCA_020852355.1 Alphaproteobacteria bacterium | reverse complement strand
GCCGCCGCCTGGTCCCCGATCGCGCGCGCCAGATTCGCGATGCCGGCCCCGGAAAGCGCCGACGCCAGGCAGGTAACGGCCGCCGCCGGGAAGGTCGCCTCCGATGCCACCAGGTCGGCCTTGTTGAGCACCACGATTGCATCCGCGTCCACCAGCGCCGTGGTCTCCGCGTCCGGAGGATGGGACGCATCGAACACCAGCAGCTTCAGGTCCGCTCCCGCCGCGCGCTCCCGGGCCCGCCGAACGCCCTCCGCCTCGACCGGCCCTTCCGCCTCGCGCAGCCCGGCCGTGTCGGCGAGGACGACCGGCCAGCCGCCGATGTCGAGAGCCACCTCGATGACATCCCGCGTGGTCCCCGCCGCGGGATGCACGATGGCCGCGCCACGGCCGACGAGCGCATTGAGCAGGCTCGATTTTCCGGCATTCGGCGCGCCCAGGATCGCGACATGCAGTCCGTCGCGCAGGCGCTCGCCCCGCCTGCCGTCCGCGAGATGCGCCGCCATCTCCCCTGCCAACGCCGCAGCACCGGCCGAGACTTCGGACAGCAGCCCCGGCGGCAGGTCCTCCTCGGGAAAGTCGATGGCGGCCTCGGCCCGCGCGCTCAACGTCACCAGACGCTCGCGCCAGCCGTCGTAGATGCGTCCCAGATCGCCGGCCATCTGGCGCAGCGCCTGCCGGCGCTGCGCCTCGGTCTCCGCCGCCACGAGGTCGGCGATCGCTTCCGCCTGGGTGAGGTCGAGCTTGCCGGCATGGAAGGCGCGCCGCGTGAACTCCCCGGCTTCCGCCGGGCGCGCGCCGAGGCCGGCGAGCACGCGGCCGATCGCCTCGATGACCGCGCGCCCGCCATGGACATGCAACTCGGCCACGTCCTCGCCGGTGAAGCTGGCGGGGGCGGGGAACCAGAGCACGAGGGCCTCGTCGATCGCCTCGGCCGATACCGGGTCGCGCAGAAATCGCCGCACCGCCCGGCGCGGCGCGGGCAGCGGGCGGTCGGTAATCGCGCTTAGTATGTCCCCGGCGATCGCTCCCGAAACCCGCAGAACCGCTACGGCGCTGCGGCCTCCGCCGGTCGTAAGCGCGTATATGGTATCGTCGAGGATCGGCCCGTTCAGGCTGCCGGTTCCGTCTGGCCGGGCAGCAGCATCAGGCGGCGGACGCGCCCGCCTTCGACCAGATGGGTCTGCAGGATCTCGTCGATGTCCGCGTTGCTGCGCGCCGTGTACCACACGCCTTCGGGATAGACGACGATGGTCGGGCCGAGCTCGCAGCGGTCGAGGCAGCCGGCGCCGTTGATCCGCGTGTCGGCGATCCCGAGCTCCTTCGCCCGCACCTTCATGTAATTGCGCAGGGGCTCCGATCCGCGCGCCTTGCAGGATCCGCGCGGGTGGCCCGCGGGGCGCTCGTTGGTGCAGACGAACACGTGACAGCGATAGTGGAGCGGCGGATCGCCGCCCGGCGAGGCGTCTTGCATCGGTCCATGCCCGGCAGGGGTGGTCGCGACCGTCTCCGCGCATCCTGGCGGGTTGAGCCCGGGCGGCCGCACGGCCACATTATCGGTCGGGGCCAGCGCCGGCGCAACGCGGGGCCGATCGAGCCTGGAGACGAGCCATGCCAGAGAACCGCCTCGCCCGCGAGACGAGCCCCTATCTCCGCCAGCATCGCGACAATCCGGTCGCCTGGCAGCCCTGGGACGAGGCTTCGCTCGCCGAGGCACGGTCGTCCGGCAAGCCCATCCTGCTCTCGGTCGGCTACGCCGCCTGCCACTGGTGCCACGTCATGGCCCACGAGAGCTTCGAGGACGCGGAGACGGCGCGGCTGATGAACGCGCATTTCGTCAACATCAAGGTCGACCGCGAGGAGCGCCCGGACATCGACCAGATCTACCAGCACGCCCTGGCGTTGACCGGCGAGAGCGGCGGCTGGCCGCTGACGATGTTCCTGACGCCGGACGGCGAGCCCTTCTGGGGCGGCACCTACTTCCCACCGACGGCGCGCTACGGCCGCCCGGGCTTCCGCGACGTGCTGCGCGCGGTGGCCGACACCTTCGCCAACGATGCCCCGAAGGTCGCGAAGAACGTGACGGCGCTGCGCGAGGGCCTGGCGCAGCTCGCCCGCGGCCAGCCGGGCTCGACCCTCGCGATCGAGGCGATCGACCAGGTGGCGCGCCGGCTGGTGCGCGAGATCGACCCGTTCCACGGCGGCGTCGGCGATGCACCGAAGTTCCCGCAGCCGTTCGTCCTCGAGGTGCTGTGGCGCGCCTGGCTCAGGCGGCACGAGACGCCCTACCGCAACGCCGTCCTCCTGACGCTCGACCGCATGTGCCAGGGCGGGATCTACGACCATCTCGGCGGCGGCTTCGCGCGCTACTCGGTCGATGCGGAATGGCTGGTGCCGCACTTCGAGAAAATGCTCTACGACAACGCGCAGCTCATCGGCCTGCTGACCCTGGCGTGGCAGGAGACGCGCTCGCCGCTCTACGCCGCCAGGGTGCGCGAGACGATCGCGTGGCTGCGGCGCGAGATGGCGGTCGAGGATGCGGCGTTCGCGGCCGCGCTCGATGCCGACAGCGAGGGCGAGGAGGGGCGCTTCTACGTCTGGACCGCCGCCGAGATCGACCGCGCGCTGGGCGCCGACGCCGCCCGTTTCGCGGCGGCCTACGACGTCACGCCGGGCGGCAACTGGGAGGGCCACACCATCCTGACGCGCCGCCGCTCGCCCGAATGGCGGGAGGCCGACGAGCCCTTCTACGCCGCCTGCCGCACCAGGCTGCTGGCGGCGCGTGCGGGTCGCGTGCGGCCGGGACGCGACGACAAGGTGCTGGCCGACTGGAACGGCCTCGCCGTCGCGGCGCTGGCCGACGCCGGCCTCGTCTTCGCCGAGCCGGAGTGGGTCGCCGCGGCCGAGCGCGCCTACGGCTTCGTCACGACGCGCCTCACGGGCGCCGACGGTCGGCTGCGGCACAGCTGGTGCGAGGGCAGCGCCCGCCACCCGGCGACCCTCGACGACCACGCGAACCTCGCCCGCGCCGCGCTCGCGCTGCTCGAGGCGACGGGGAACGAGGCCTATCGAACGGCTGCGGAACGGCACGTCGCGGAGGCCGACCGCTGGCACTGGGACCCCGCGGAGGGCGGCTACTTCTTCGCCGCCACCGACACCCGCGACCTCGTCGCCCAGGTGAAGCACGCCAACGACCTCGCCGTGCCGTCGGGCAACGGCACCATGGTACACGTGCTGGCGCGCCTCCATGCGCTGACCGGCGAGGCGCGCTACCGCGACCGCGCCGATGCGGTCGTCGGTGCCTTCGCGGGCGCCGTCACGCGCAACTTCTTCCCGCTCGCGACCCTGCTCAACGCCGCCGCCTTCCTGCAGCGGCCGCTGCAGGTCGTCATCGTCGGCGACCCGGCCGATCCACGCACGCAGGCGCTGGTCCGCGCCGTCCTCGACCGCTCGCTGCCCGACCGCGTGCTGACCATCCTGCGGCCCGGCGCGACGCTGCCCGCGGGCCACCCCGCCCATGGCAAGACGGCGGTCGACGGGGCGCCCACCGCCTATGTCTGCGCCGGCCCGGTATGCACGCTGCCGCTGCGCGATCCCGCGGCGCTCGCGGCCGAACTGGACCGGCGCTGATGGCGCGCCGCAGCCTGGAGACCCCCGTCGGCCGCATCATGCTCGTCGAGCAGGACGGCGCCATCGTCCAGATCGGCTGGCGGCTGCCGCCGGCGACCGACGCCAGCCCGCTGCTCGATGCCGCGGCCGCCCAGATCGAGGAGTACTTCGCCCGACGCCGCACCGCGTTCGACCTGCCCGTGGCGCCGCGCGGCAGCGCGTTCGAGCAGGCGGTCTGGGCAGCGATGCGCGCCATCCCCTACGGCGAGACGCGCACGTACGCCGACATCGCGCGGGTCACCGGCGGCGTCGCTCGCGCCGTCGGCCAGGCATGCGGCAGCAACCCCATCCCGATCGTCATTCCCTGCCATCGCGTCACCGGCAGCCACGGCCTGGGCGGCTTCAGCGGCGGCGAGGGGCGGATGACCAAGCGCCGGCTGCTCGGCCTCGAAGGAGCCTTGCTCGATCTCTAGAGCCGCGCGACCAGATAGGCCGCGTCGCCGCCATAGCTGGCGAGATCGGCCGCCAGCGCGCCATCCGGATCCACCCGATCGGCGAAGCCGTGGCGCCGCCAGTAGGGCGCCGAATTGTTCACCGCCACCAGGGCGAGGTGCCGCAGGCCGTGCCGCGCCGCCGCCGCGCCGAGGATCCCCAGCAGCGCCCGACCGAAGCCGCCGCGCCGTGCGAGCGACAGCATCGCGACGTCGTGCAGGTAGAGGCAGTCCGCCGCTTCCGGCAGCCGTCCGAGCAGCGTGTCCAGCGCCGGCGGGGCACCGAGCAATCCCGGATGCGCCACGGCGTAGCCGACCGCCGTCTCCGCCGCGTCCTCCGCCATGAAGCAGCCCTCGGCGAAGAGAGCGAGTCGCTCGCGCGGCACCGCCGCCGATTCCGGATAGGCAGGGTGTACCAGCGCAGCGATCCGCTCGACCGTATCGAGATCATCCGGCCGCATCGGCCGCCAGCGCCCGCCCCTCAACACGACGCGACGAACAGAACCATCCGACCTCCCGCGGCGACCCTTGGACCGCGACGTAGCTTGCGCCCGCGGGAAGGAGGCCCCATGAGCGACGAGACCATCGTGATCCGCCAGGCCAGCTTAGCCGACATTCCGGCGCTGCGGGCCATGCAGGCGCTGTCGGCGCGCCGCCTCTGCGTGCCGGCCTACACCCCGCGACAGGTCGAGAGCTTCATCGCGCACGGGACCATGGACGAGTCCGTCGTCGAGGATGGGACCTTCTTCCTTGCGGCGGCCGGTGACGTCGTGGTCGGGTCGGCCGGCTGGAGCACGCGCGTGCCCGGATATGCGGCGCGCACGCCCGGCATCGCGGCGCTCGCCGCCGCCGGTCGACCGCGCGTGCGCAGCGTCTTCGTCCACCCGGACTGGGCGCGCCGCGGCATCGCGCGCCGGCTCATGCACACTGCCGAGGGAGCGGCATCCGCGTGCGGCCACCGCGCGATCGAGCTGGCGGCGACGCTGTCGGGAGTGCCGCTCTACCGTGCCCTCGGCTACGCCACCCGGCCGATGGAGCGCATCCGTCTCCCCGACGGCGTCGCCCTCGAGGTGGTCCCGATGACCAAGGAGCTCATGCGCGCCGCCGCGTGATCGCCGGCGGCCGATCATCGGCCGGCCGATGACAGGTGCGGGTCGCTTCGCTAGGCTTGCCGTCCTCTCCCCGAGAACGGCAACCCAGCGGAGGATCCCATGCCCGACGTCTCGATCGACGCCTTGGACGGCGGCTCGTTCACCGGCTACCTGGCCTTGCCCAAGTCGGGCAAGGGGCCGGGCGTCGTCGTCATCCAGGAGGTGTTCGGCGTCAACCAGGTGATGCGCGAGATCTCCGACGAGATCGCGGCACTCGGCTACGTCGCGCTCTGCCCGGACCTGTTCTGGCGGCAGGAGCCCGGCATCCAGATCACCGACAAGACCGACGCGGAGTGGCAGAAGGCCTTCCAGCTCTATGGCGGATTCAATGTCGAGAAGGGCATCGGCGACCTGATCGCTACCCTGTCCCATCTGCGCAACCGGCCGGAATGCACCGGCAAGGCCGGGACCATGGGTTTCTGCCTCGGCGGCAAGCTCGCCTACCTGATGGCGGCGCGCTCGGATGCGGACTGCAACGTCTCGTACTACGGTGTCGGGATCGACGCGATGCTCGACGAGGCGAAGAAGATCACGAAGCCGCTCCTCATGCACATCGCCGAGAAGGACAAGTTCGTGCCGCCGGAGGCACAGGCCAAGGTCAAGGCCGGTCTCGCCGGCCATCCGGCGGTCGTGATCCATAGCTATCCCGACGTCGACCATGCCTTCGCCCGCATCGGCGGCCAGCACTACGACAAGGCAGCTGCCGATCTCGCCAACGGCCGGACGCGCGCCTTCTTCAAGACCCATCTCGGCTGACCCGCCGCAGCGAAGGAGCATCCTCCCATGGTCCAGGCCATCCGCTTCCATCAGACCGGCGGTCCCGAGGTCCTGAAAATCGAGGACGTCGCGGTCGGCGACCCCGGTCCCGGCCAGATCCGCATCCGGCACACCGCTGCCGGCCTCAACTACATCGACACCTACCACCGCAGCGGCCTCTATCCGCTCCCGCTGCCGTCCGGCATCGGCATGGAAGGGGCCGGCACCGTGACGGCGGTCGGCCCGGACGTGACTTCGATCAAGATCGGCGACCGCGTCGGCTACGCCTCGGGACCGCTCGGCTCCTATTCGGCCGAGCGCCTGATGACCGCCGACCGTTGCGTCGTGCTGCCCGCCGGCCTGTCGGACGAGACGGCCGCGGCGATCATGCTGAAGGGCATGACCAGCCGGTATCTCCTGCGGCGCACCTACAACGTCAAGGCGGGGGACACGATCCTCGTCCACGCCGCCGCCGGCGGCGTCGGCCTCATCATGTGCCAGTGGGCCAAGCATCTCGGCGCGACCGTCATCGGCACGGTCGGTTCCGACGCCAAGGCGGCGCTCGCCAAGGCGCACGGCTGCGACCACCCCATCGTCTACACGCGCGAGAAGTTCGTCGACCGGGTGAAGGAGATCACCGGCGGCAAGGGCCTGCCCGTGGTCTACGACAGCGTCGGCAAGGACACCTTCATGGGCTCGCTCGACTGCCTGCAGCCGCTCGGCCTGATGGTCACCTTCGGCAACGCGTCGGGACCGGTGACGGGGCTCGATACGGGCGTGCTGGCGGCCAAGGGCTCGCTCTACCTGACGCGCCCGTCGCTGGTCACCTACACCGCCAAGCGTGCCGACCTGGAGGAGACGGCGAAGGATCTCTTCGATATCGTGCTGAAGGGCGCGGTGAAGATCGAGATCGCCCAGCGCTATCCGCTGAAGGATGCGGCACAGGCACATCGCGACCTGGAGGGGCGCAAGACGACCGGCTCCACCCTGCTGATCCCGTGACCGGCGGAGCGGCGGCCGTGAGAGCGGCCGCCGCTCCCCGCTCGGGCGGAGATCCATCATGATCGGTGATCTGGTCTATCTCGATGGTGCCCTCGTGGCCAAGGATGCCGCGAAGGTATCCGTCTTCGACCACGGCTTCGTCTATGGCGACGGCGTGTTCGAGGGGCTGCAGGCGGTCGCCGGCGGCATCTTCCGACTGGCCGACCATGTCGAGCGGCTCTACCGCTCGGCGCGCTTCCTCGAGATCGCCGTTCCCATCGCGCCCGCGGCGATGACCGCCGCCATCCTGGAGACGGCACGGCGCAACGGGCTGCGCGACGGCTATGTCCGCCCGATCGTCACGCGCGGCGCCGGGCCGATGGGCGTGCGCCACATCGACAAGCTCGGGACGCCCACTCTGGTCATCGTGGCACAGCACGAACGTATCGAGGATCGCCGCGCCGTGTTCGACGAGGGCATCACCGCACATGTCTCCTCGCTGCGCCGCATCCCACCGGAGGCGATGGATCCGCGGGTCAAGTCCTGCAACTACATCAACAACATCATGGCCTACCTGGAAGCCAAGCACGCCGGCGCGGGGACGGCCATCATGCTCGACATGCAGGGCTACGTCGCCGAGGGCTACGGCAACAACGTCTTCGCCGTCGACCACGGCACGCTGCTGACCCCGCCGCTGGGCAACATCCTCGCCGGCG
>JADZBA010000103.1 GCA_020852355.1 Alphaproteobacteria bacterium | reverse complement strand
CGCCCGCCGGGTTGATCGACATCAACGCCGCCGCCCGCGCGAGGGCCATCGTAGCGGCCTGACGTTTCGGCCGCACGGCCGAGACCATCGCATGCGGGAGCCGTTCGCCATGCCCAGGATGAAAGCCGCCGTGTTCGTCGAGCCCGGCCGGATCGTGCTCGACGAGAAGCCCGTCCCCGACGTCGGCCCGCTGGACGCTCTCGTCCGGGTGACGACGACGACGATCTGCGGCACCGACGTGCATATCCTCAAGGGCGAGTATCCGGTCGCCCGCGGCCTCACCATCGGCCATGAGCCGGTCGGCGTCATCGAGAAGCTGGGGTCGGCCGTCGAAGGCTATCGCGAAGGCGAGCGCGTCATCGCCGGCGCCATCACGCCGAGCGGGCACAGCTACGCCTGCCTGTGCGGCTGCGCCTCGCAGGACGGCGCCGGCACGCGGCACGGCTTCAAGGCCATGGGCGGCTGGCGCTTCGGCAACACCATCGACGGCGCCCAGGCCGAGTATGTCCTGGTGCCCGACGCCATGGCGAACCTGAGCCCGGTGCCCGACGGGCTGACGGACGAGCAGGTCCTGATGTGCCCGGACATCATGTCGACGGGGTTCTCCGGCGCGGAGAGCGGCGGCATCCGCATCGGCGACATGGTCGCGGTGTTCGCGCTCGGCCCGATCGGCCTCTGCGCGGTCGCCGGGGCGAAGCTGATGGGTGCCACCACCATCATCGGCGTCGACACGGTGCCCGAGCGGCTCGCCGCGGCGCGGCGGCTGGGCGCCGACCTCGTCGTCGACTTCAGGCGCGGCGATCCGGTCGAGCAGATCATGGCGCTGACCGACGGCCGCGGCGTCGACGTCGCGATCGAGGCGCTCGGTACCCAGGGCACCTTCGAGTCGGCGCTCCGCGTGCTGCGGCCCGGCGGAACCTTGTCGAGCCTGGGGGTTTATTCGAGCGATCTCCGCATTCCGCTCGGGGCCTTCTCGGCGGGGCTCGGCGACAACCGGATCGTCACCACGCTCTGCCCCGGCGGCAAGGAGCGCATGCGCCGGCTGATAGGCGTCGTCGCCTCCGGCCGCATCGATCTGACGCCGCTCGTCACCCACCGTTTCAGGCTCGACGAGATCGAGGCGGCTTATGACCTCTTCTCCCACCAGCGCGACGGGGTGCTGAAGGTCGCGATTACACCCTGAGGCCCCTGGGCCAACTTCCATTGGAGGCGTGCACGATGAGCAGGAAGCCCGGATTGACGATCTCGCCCGAGAAGGTGTGCTTCATCGTGATGAAGGCGCGCCAGTTCGACGTGAAGGACATCGTGACGGACCCCGACCCGGGGTCGAATGCCAGCGACGACGGCATGCGCGAGGTGCTGGAGGATCATCCCGACGATCCGGTCCGCGCCGAGCTCGTCAGCGTCATCCACGACCTCAACGAGGACGAGCAGATCGACCTCGTCGCGCTGGCTTGGCTGGGGCGCGGCGACGGCGACCGCAACGGCTGGAGCGAGCTCAGGGCCGAGGCGGCCCGCGCCCACAACGCGCGGACGGCCACATACCTGCTCGGCATGCCGCTGCTCGCCGACCATCTCGAGGAGGCGCTGTCGCAGTTCGGCAAGTCCTGCGAGGAGTTCGAGATGGGGCACCTCTGAGACAGGGTGCCTAGGCTCGCCCCGTGATGCGGCCGAGGACGGCCGAGAGCTCCGGGTCGGTGGGAGCGGAGGCGGCCGCCGTGGCCGCCCTGCACCAGGGATAGGGCAGGCCGGCGAGCCATGCCATCACCGGCCCAGTTCGCTCGGCCGGCAGCGTCGCCATGCATTCGATGGTGATCACGAGGCGCTCGACCAGGCGCGGCGGAGCGGCGGCGAACGTCCAGTCGTAGCGGCCGCAGCCGACGCGGACGGCGCCGGACGCCTTCTCCGACATGCCGACGAGCCAGTCGCACGCGAAGCGGTCGGCGTCGGCCGCGGGCGGCTGGCCGAGGCAGAAGGTGTAGACGTTCTCGAAGGCCTCCCCGAAGCGGCGCGCCAGGGCGTCCGCGATGGCCGCGCGGCCCTGGAGGCGCGACGGCAGGGAGATCGTGCCTTGCGGGGCGACGATCGCGACCTCGGCCGCCTCGGCGAACGCCGAGCCGATGAGGTGCGGACGATTCCCGTCCTTCGCCAGGATGTAGTTGCGGATCGCGTCCGCCTGGATGGCCGTCACGGGTCGGGTACCGCTGCGCTGGAGACCGATCGCGGATTAGAAGGGACCGGCTGCGCGCCCGCAAGCCCGCGTCAGTAAGTCCACGCCCGCACGGGGCGCGGAACGACCACGCGCGACGATACTTTTTCTATCGACCGGCAGCAGGATTGGTCCGTTGCGCGGCCGCCGCGGCGACGAAAGCATCGCCGCCCCTGTGCGCATGTCGCCCGGCGGCCGGAGGAAGGCATCATGAGCCACGACCACGATCACGACCATCACCATATCGACTGGAAGGAGCACGGGGTGAAGGTCATCCCGGGCGACAGGCTCGATCCCAACACGGCGCAGACGCCGGGGATGCATCGCGAGGCCGCCATCAACCTCGCCCGCGTCGGTGCCCAGAAGATCTGGGCGGGCACGGTGAAGATCTATCCCAACGCCAAGACCGGGGCGCACCATCACGGCGAGCTGGAGAGCGTCATCTATATCGTGAAGGGCCGCGCGCGGATGCGCTGGGGCGAGCACCTGGAATACGTCGCCGAGGCGGGCCCCGGCGACTTCATCTTCGTGCCGCCCTTCGTGCCCCACCAGGAGATCAACGCCTCCACCGACGAGCCGCTCGAATGCGTCCTGGTGCGCAGCGACAACGAGGCGGTCGTAGTCAATCTCGACATCGAGCCGGTCGAGAAGCCCCAGGAGGTGCTGTGGATCGACCCCATCCACCGGCATTGAGGCCGGCCGCAACGGCGACCGGCCCCGTGGTCGGCCGGCGCCTCTAGGCGCGGGGTTCCGCCACGGCGCTCCCACCGCGCGAAGCCGGGACGCTGCCGGGCGGTAGCATGCGCAGCAGCACGCCGTCGCGGAGAACGAAGTGGTGCCACAGTGCGGCGGCGACGTGGGCCGCCACCAGCGCCACCAGGGCGTAGGCGATCGTCTCGTGCACCTCGCCCCACAGCTTGCCCCCGGGGATCGCGAACGGCGGCGGGATGACGAGATCGCCGAAGACGGCGAGCCGGCGGCCGCGGGCCCAGCGGTCGAGCGCGCCGGTCAGCGGCAGGACCAGCATCATCGCGTAGAGCGTCCAGTGCGCGGCGGCGGCCACGAGATCGGCGGCCACCGGACCGGCGGGCGCCCCGCGGGCGGGCCCGACGACGGCCGGCGGCAGCAGGATGCGGCGCAGCAGCCGGATGCAGACCAGGCCCAGGACGAGCGCGCCGAGGCTGTAGTGCACCATCATGGCGGTGTCGCGCGGCGCCCCGCGCGGCCACTCCTCCATCACGAGCCCGAGCACGAAGGCGGCGACCAGGAGCGCCGCCGAGCCCCAGTGCAGCCATCGCGTGGCCGCGGGGTGCGTGGGCGGAGCCGCTGCGGGGCGGGCGGGCGGGGGAATGCGGGACATCGGTCGTTCTCCGAAGCGGGGTCGATTGCGGATCGGCTGCAACGCGGCGCATCCTGCCGGCATCGGCCTGAACCGGCGCTGAGCCGCCGGTTCAGCCGCGGTTCAGCTCGTCTCCCGCACGCTGGAGTCCATGCGCCGCGCCCTGATCCTGCCGCTCCTCGTCCTGCTCTCCGCGTCGTCGCCGGCCGCTGCCGGCGACCGTCGCGATCACGAGCGGGCGCGCGCCGCGCTCGCCGCGGGCGAGGTGCGCCCCCTGGCGGAGCTGCTGGCCGAGGTCGAGCGGCGCTATGTCGGCCGGGTGATCGAGACGGAGCTGGAGCGCCACGACGGCGCCTGGGTCTACGAGTTCGAGCTGCTGCCGCCGTCCGGTCTGGTCTTCGAGATCGTGCTCGATGCCCGGACGGGCGCGCTCGTCCGCAGCCGCGGCCCGGTCGTGGAGCGGCGCTGATGCGGGTGCTGGTGGTCGAGGATCAGGCGGCCCTGGCGCGGCAGCTCCGCCTCGCCCTCGAGGAAGCCCGCTTCGCCGTCGACGTCGCGGCCGACGGCGAGGAGGGGCTGTATCTCGGCGAGGTGGAGCCCTACGACGCCGTGGTGCTGGATCTCGGCCTGCCCAGGCTCGACGGCCTGTCGGTCCTGCGTCGCTGGCGCGGCGCGGGGCGGACCATGCCGGTGATCATCCTGACGGCGCGCGACGCCTGGACGGACAAGGTGGCGGGCCTGAACGCGGGCGCCGACGACTATCTCGCCAAGCCCTTCGTCATGGCCGAGCTCGTCGCCCGGCTGCAGGCTCTGGTGCGGCGCGCGCACGGGCAGGCACGCCCGGAGATCACGCTCGGCCGTCTGGTGGTGGACATCGCCGGCGGCCGGGTGTCGCTCGACGGCACGGCGGTGCGGCTGACCGGCCTCGAGTACCGTCTGCTCGTCTACCTTGCGCACCATCCGGGCCAGGTGGTGTCCAAGAGCGAGCTGACGGAGCACCTGTACGCGCAGGATTTCGACCGGGACAGCAATACGCTGGAAGTCGTGATCGGGCGGCTGCGCCGGAAGCTCGGCGAGGGCCTGATCGAGACCTTGCGCGGGCAGGGCTATCGTCTCGTCGCCCCGGCGGATTGAGGTGATGCGTTCGCTCACCCTGCGGCTCGCCCTGCTCAGCGGCGTCTGGGTGGCGGCCGGGCTCGGTGCGGCGGCGTGGTTCGTGGCGGGCGTCGTGACCCGTCAGGTCGAGAGCGCCTTCGAGACGCGGCTCGGCGCGCTGCTCGATGCCGCGGTGGCGGCGACCGCGATCGACGCGGAGGAGCGCGTCGTGGTGACCCGCGCGCCGGCCGGGGCGGACTTCGAGCGGCCGCTGTCCGGCGCGTACTGGCAGGTCACCGCGCCCGACGGCGCCGTGGCGACCTCCCGCTCGCTCTGGGACCAGGTCCTGCCCGCCGCCGCCGTCGGCCATGACGGCGTGCTGCTGCGCGACGCGCCGGGCCCGCGGGGCGAGGCGCTGCGCATCGCCGAGCGCGACGTCGTGCCGGCCGGCGCGTCGGGGACGACGCATGTCGCGGTGGCGCTGTCGCGCCGCGAGACCGAGGCGGAGGTGGCGCGGCTGCGCGGCGTGCTGGCCGCGGTCTTCGCCGTCCTCGGGACAGGGCTCGTCGTCGGCGTCGTCCTGCAGGTCGTGGCGGGGCTCGCCCCGCTGCGCCGTGCCCGCCGGGCGCTGGCCGAGGTCCGTGCCGGCCGGCGGGAGGCGCTCGATCTGCCGGCTCCCGCCGAGATCGCGCCGCTCGTCGCGGAGATCGACGCGCTGGTCGCGCAGAATCGCGCCACCGTGGAGCGCGCGCGGGCGCATGTCGGCAACCTGGCGCACGCCCTGAAGACACCGGTGGCGGTGCTGCGGAACGCGCTCGACGCGACACCGCCCGACATCGCCGAGATCCGCGCCCGTGCGGACGAGCTGGAGCGGCTGGTGCAGCACCATCTGGCCCGCGCGCGTGCCGCGGCGACCGCCGGCGGGCTGGCCGCGGAGGAGGCGGCCCCGGTCGCCGTGGCCGGGGAGATCGCGGCGGCGCTGCGCCGCCTTCCGTCCTCGCGCGCTGTCGCCATCGCGGTGGCGGGCGACCCCTCGCTGCGCGTCCGGGTCGGACGCCAGGATCTCGCCGAGATGCTCGGCAACCTGATGGAGAACGCCTGCAAGTGGGCGGCAGCGCGGGTCGAGGTCGCGGTCGCCGCCCCGCGCCCCGGACGGGTCGCCATCCTGGTGCGTGACGACGGGCCGGGCCTCGCGGCGGACCACGCCGCCGTGGCCCTCGCCCGCGGCGGACGGCTCGACGAGGCACAGCCGGGCAGCGGTCTCGGCCTCGCGATCGTGGCGGACCTCGCGGCGGCCCACGGCGGCACGCTGGCCTTGGAGCGCGCGCCGCAGGGCGGGCTCCAGGCGCGGCTGGAGCTGCCGGGCGCCGCCAGGCGGGCCGCCGCCGCGTGACGGCGAGGGCGAGGGCAGCCGCTGCAGGGACGGGCGATCGCCTTGACACGCCCTCCGGCCGACCACCATCATCGCCGCCGGCGCGCGACCGGTCGAGCGATCGGGCATCCGCCGCGCCCCTCCCGGAACTCGTTCCCGAGAAGATCACGCCTCATGGATTCCCGCGTCCCCGCCGTGCCGGCCGCAGCGGTCGGCCGATGAACCGCCTGTCGAGCCGCGAGGCGATCACCACCGCGTTCGCGCCGTCGTCGGTCGCCATCTTCGGGGCGTCGTCCGACCCCAAGAAGCTGGGCCACGTCGCCGTGCGCTTCCTGCGCGAGACGGCCTTCGCAGGCGCCGTATACCCGGTCAACCCGCGCGGCGGCGAGATCCAGGGCTACAAGGTGCTGCGCAGCCTGGAGGAGGCGCCGGGACCGGTCGACGTGGCGGTGCTGTTCGTGCCGGCCGAGCAGGCGGTGCCGACGCTGGAGCAGTGTGAGCGGGCCGGCGTCAAGGTGGCGATCGGCATCACCTCCGGCTTCGCCGAATCGGGCGAGGCGGGGGCCGCCTTCAACGCGGCCCTCGGCAGCTTCCTCGCCGCCAGCCCGCTGCGGCTGATCGGGCCGAACTGCGAGGGCATCGTGCGGCCCGACCGCAACCTCGTGCTGAGCTTCAGCCCGCTCGTCCTCAACCTGAAGCCGGGCGGCGTGGCCATCGTCTCGCAGTCGGGCGCCATCTCCGGCATGCTGGCGGCGCGCCTCGCGCGCATCGGCGTCGGCATCCGGGCGATCGTCACCACCGGCAACGAGAACGACATCACCGCGACCGACTATTTCGACTGGCTGGCCGACGACCCCGAGACCACGGTGATCCTCGCCTACCTCGAGGAGATCCGCGACGGGGCGCGCTTCGTCGACGCGCTGCGCCGGATGCGCGGCAGGAAGCGCGTCGTCATCAACAAGGCCGGGCGCAGCGCCGCCGGGCAGCGCGCCGTCACCTCGCACACCGGGGCGCTGGCCGGCGACGACCGGGTGATCGACGGCGTGCTGCGCGAGCTGGGCGCGGTGCGGGTCGGCGATTCGATTGCCGGCATCGACGCCGCCGCCGCGCTCTCCACCGGCAAGGTGCTGCGCGGCCGGCGCATCGCCATCGTGTCCTTCGCCGGCGGCCTCGGCGTCGAGATGACCGACCTGACGGAGCTCGCGGGCCTGGCGGTACCGCCGTTCCGGCCCGCGCTGCAGGAGGCGCTGCGCGCCCACCTGCCGTTCTACGGCTCGGCGCGCAACCCGGTCGATCTCACTGGCGCCATCCTGTCCAGGCCGGAATCGATGCGCAACATCCTGCGCATCGTCGCCGACGATCCCGATATCGACGGCATCGTCGCGGTCGTGACGTTCGCCCAGAACCCGGCCTTCGTCGAGATCCTGGCCGAGGCGGCGCGCGGCACCGACAAGCCGCTGGTGCTGTGCTGGACCGCCGGGACGGAGACGACGCCCGAGGCGATGAAGCAGCTCGGCGCCCTCGGCGTGCCGATCTTCGACGCGCCGGTGCGTGCCATGCAGGCGCTGGCCGGGCTGGCGCGGGCGGGAGGCGTGCTGTGAGCGCGATCCGCGAGCTGCTGACGCGCTGGCGCGGCCAGGGCCGGCGCACCGTCCACGAGGCCGACGCCAAGCGCCTGCTGGCGCTGGCCGGCATCGTGCTGCCCGGGCCGGCGGGGGCGGGCCCGAGCGTCGTCAAATGGTGCCACGACGACTTTCCGCACAAGAGCGACCACGGCCTCGTGCGCCTCGGCGTCGCCGCCGGCGACGTCGACCGGGTGGCGGGCGAGATGGCGGCCCGCGCGCCCGGCGGCACGGCGCTGGTCGAGCGCATGGTGACCGGCGCCGTCGCCGAATGGATCGTCGGCTGCCGCCGGGACCGCACCTTCGGGCCGATCGTGGTGACCGGGCCGGGCGGCGTCCTGGTGGAGCTGCTGGACGCGTCCGAGATCCGCCTGGCGCCGGCTGACGCCGCGACCGCCGAGGCCATGCTGGCGACGGTGCGCGGCGGCCGCATGCTCGACGGGTTCCGCGGCCGGCCGGCCGGCGACCGTGCGGCGCTGGCCGCGCTGATCGCCCGCCTCTCGGCGCTGTTCGCCGCGCATGCCGACCTCGTCGAGGAGATCGAGATCAACCCCGTCATGGTGCTGCCGCGGGGCGAGGGCGTCGTCGCCGCCGACGCCCTCATCGTGCTGCGCTGAGCCGAACAAGAAAGGCCCCGGACATGCAGTTCCACGTCGTCATCCGCGACTTCGCCACATCCGAGACGCCGGCCCGCCGCACGGCGGTGCGCGGTGCGCACCTGGAGGGCGTGAAGCGCCTGTACCGCGAGGGCCGCTTCCTCGCGGGTGGCCCGCTGCTCGACGCCCAGGGCGTCATGGTCGGCTCGGCGATGTTCGTCGATTTCCCCGACGAGGCGGCGCTGCGCGCCCGGCTGGCGGCCGATCCCTACACGACCGGGAAGGTGTGGGACCCGGCCACCATCTCGATCCAGCCGATGATCGTCGCGGATACCCGCAAGCTCTGATCGATCCGGGCTATCCCGCGACCGCGCCGCGCCGTGCCGTTGCCCAGTTGAGCGCCAGCACCACCGCCACCACGGCTGCGCCGGCAGCGGTGACGACGCCCGGCGGGTAGAAGCAGGCGGCGGCACCGGCGAGGCAGGCGAGGCGCAGCAGCGGGTTGAGGCGCATCACCAGGTAGCCGGAGAAGGCGGCGCTCATGAAGACGGCGCCCAGCACCGCGCCGGCCACCGCCAGCACGATCGAGACGCCGCTGCCCTGCATCAGCAGGGCCTGGTTGAACGCCATGGCGAACGGCAGGACGTACTTGATGGAGGCGATGCGCATCGTCTCCCACATCGCCCGCATCGGCGAGGCGCCGGCGATGCCGGCCGCCACCAGGACGGCGGGCGCCACCGGCGGCGAGATCGCCGAGAGGGCGGCGAAGTAGAAGAGGAACATGTGCGCCTGGAGCGGCGTCAGGCCGACCTGCTCCAGCGTCGCCGCGCCGACCGCGGCCGCGATCAGGTAGGAGGCGGTGGTCGGCAGGCCGAGACCCAGCACCAGCACGATCAGGCCGCTCAGCACCAGCGTGCCCAGGACATGGCCGCTGGAGAGCCGCAGCGTCAGCTCGGTCAGCTTCACGCCGACGCCCGACAGGTCCATCAGGCCGACCAGGACGGCGGAGGCGGCGAGCAGCACGGCGACGATCACCATCGACTGAGCGGCATCGAAGAGGCCGAATATCAGGCGCTGCAGGCGGCCGCGCAGGTCCGCCCGGGAGCGCGCGGCGAGCGGGACGGCGGCGATCAGCGCGACGATCGCCAGCACGACCGACATCTCGATCGAGTAGCCGTCGATCACCAGCCAGATCAGCAGGGCGAAGGGCAGGGCCACGGGTACCCAGATGCGCGGGTCGCCGAGTCGCTCGCCCTGCATGACGTCCTCGACCGCCACCGCGTCGATGCGGTCGCGGATCGAATCGAAATGCACCGCGGCCAGGACGCCGACATAGTAGAGGAAGGCCGGGATGGCGGCCGCCACCATGATGTCCACGAGGCCGACATTGAGGAGCTGGGCCATGAGGAACAGCCCCGCCCCCATCATCGGCGGCGTGATCTGGCCGCCCGAGGACGCGGTCGCCTCGATGCCGGCCGCCACCTCCGGCTTGTAGCCGATGCGCTTCATCATCGGGATGGTGACGTTGCCGACCATCGCGGCGTTGGTCACCGACGAGCCCGAGATCATGCCGATCAGGGCCGAGGAGATGACGCAGATCTTGGCCGGGCCGCCGCGGAAGCGGCCGCCGATCTTGGCGGCCGCCGCGATGATCACCCGGTCGGCGCCGGTCGCGATCATGACTGCGCTGAAAACGAGGAAGAGGGCGATGACCTCGACGAAGATCGCCATCAGCTCGCCCCAGATGCCGTTCGTCGTCACGTACATGTTGTCGATCAGGAACTGCCAGTCGAGCTCGGCATGGCCGAGCCGGCCTGGCAGCAGGTGGCCGAACAGCGCGTAGACGACGAAGACCAGGACGAGGATGGTGAAGGTGTTGTCGATGCAGCGCCGCGACAGCTCCAGGATGGCGATCACCAGCACGCCGCCCAGCGCATAGTCGAGGTCGGTGGCGCTGCCGCGGTCGAGCATCAGGTCCCAGTAGCGGACATAGACGTTGACGCAGGCGGCGAGGCTGCCGGCGAGCAGCAGCCAGTCGTACCAGGGCATGCGGCCGCCGCGGCGCCCGTCGGCGCGGAAGAGCAGGAAGCCGAGCAGCAGGCACATGCCGAGCGCGGTGGTGCGGTGGCGGATGTTCGGCGGATAGCCGAAATAGGTCGTTCCCATGAGGTAGACGACGAGGGCGAGCATCACGACCTTGACCGCGGCACCCGCCCAGGCGGGCAGCGGCGGCCCGCCCGCCGCCGCCTCGTTCCCCCCGGCGTGCATCGCGCTATTTCGCTTCCGGCGGGATCACCGCTTCCGGCACCGTCAGGCCGAGCTCGCGATAGTAGCGGATGGCGCCGGCATGGAGCAGCGCCGACTGCGTCTCCATGGTCTTGCGCGGCACGTCGACGCCCTGGATCTGCTTGAAGGCGGCGCGCTGGTCGGCGATGCCCTCCCACATCGCCTTGGTGACGCGGTAGGCGGTGTCGGCGTCCATCTTCGTGGTGGCGACGACGCCGACCGGAATCTCGTGGGTGACGAAGGCGGGCGTGCCCTTGAGGACGTCGGCCCGCTGCTCGACCAGCGGCATCCAGGCGTATTGCGCGCGGATCTTCGCCACCTCGTCCGGCGTGTAGCCGATCAGCCTCAGCGGGGTCCCAAGATTGAGCTCCTCCGTCGCCGCGTCGAGGCGGCCGGTCGAGCCCGAGCGCACCTGGCCCTCGCAGCGCCGGTTCTGGATCGCCGCGATGGCGTCGCGCGGGTCGGAGAGGTGCAGCTTCGGCGTGATCTGGAGCGCGCGCAGGATGCGCATCATGTTCTTCTCGGAGCTGGACCCGCTCATGCCCGGATGGAAGCAGCGGCCGTTCAGGTCCTTCATGGCGGCGATTCCGGAATCGGCGCGCACGACGATGTACTGCGGCGCCGACGTGGCCCACCACAGCGCCCGCACCTCCTTGAACGGCCGCCGCGCATCGTTCTCGGCATCATTGATGAGGTCGGGCGACATGCCCGCGAGCTGCATCGCCCCCTGGCGGAGCTGCTGCATGTTCACGTCGTAGCCGCCGGCCGAGATCAGCGTCGTGTTGATTCCCGTCCGCTTGGAGATCGTCTCGGCCACGGCGGAATAGTAGGCGAAGAAGGGCGAGGTGGTGCTGGAGCCGCCCAGGTTCACCTGCGCCGGCTGGGCGGCGAGGGGGGCTGTCGCCAGGGCCGCGGCGAGCGCGGCGGCAATGGTGGGTAGGCGCATCTCGTCTCTCTCCCTGCGTCGTCTCTCGCGATCGGCTCCGCCGGCGCCCGCCCCCGACGGGGTCGTGGCGCTGCGGCGGGAACGCAGCCCGCGGTTGGGGGAATCTTCTGCCGACCGAGCGGTCGGCCGGGATATCTGCGCCGCGCCCTCCGGGTGCGTCAAGCGCGCGGGCGCGGCCTGCGGGCGCGTCGCGCGACGGCGACCAAGCGCGGCATCACCGGGCCGAACGGCCGCACCCGATGTCGCGGAAGCCTCGGCGGCGGCGCCTCGAATCGTCGGAAGGAAACCGCGCCCCCCGGCTGCGGTCGCCCCTACGCGTCGGCCGTGGCGTCGAGGGCGGCGGCGAATGCGGCGACGGCGCCCGCCACCATCGCATCGCTGGTGGCCCAGGAGGTGACGATGCGGATCAGGCCCCCGCCGCGGTGGCCGATCCGCAATCCGTGCTGCG
>JADZBA010000102.1 GCA_020852355.1 Alphaproteobacteria bacterium | reverse complement strand
GGGCCGGCGTCGCGCCGGGCGATCTCCCTGCGCAGGACGTCGATCTCGCAGCGCAGCGCGTCACAGTCGCGCTTCAACCGGCCGATCAGCGCGGCAGCGGTCTTCTGCCCGTCGAGCGTCTTGTCCAGCGCCTTCAGGATCTGGGCGTCGATCCTGCCGCGGTCGACCGGGGCCTTCGCCGGCGCCGGGTTGCGCCTGAGGAAGCTGGCCAGCATCGTCCTGCCCTCCGCCGTCATCGGTGCGGCCGGCGACGGCGCCGGCCTGCGGCAGCAACGTCGACGCCCCGCCGATGGGTTCCGTTCCCGCTTAGTAGAGCGGCTCGGCGTAGAGCATCTCGCCGTCGAGCAGCAGCCGCTTGATGGCCGCCTCGCCCGAGCGCCCGACCGCGGCCACGATCTCCAGCCGGCTCTTCTCGGTGGTCTCGATGGCGCGGCCCTGGCCCTCGGGCACGAAATAGCTCTCGATGCCGTAGGCGACGCCGATCAGGCTGCAGGTGTCCGCGCAGTCCGCCCGCCCGCCGGCGGTGCGGCCGTACCGGCCGGCGTAGAGCACGCGCCCGCGCATCACCACGTCGGCGCCGCCGACGGCGGGCGCGGTGCGGTGGACGGCGACGGCGACGGCGCGGCCGTCGGCGCCGGGGCGCAGGGTGACGTGGACGTCGTCCCCGCCGGCGAACTCCTTGTCGCCGGCGACTCGGTCGAGGCGGATTTCGCTGATGTCGTAGGTCAGCACGACGTAGTCGCCGCGGAAGAGGTCGCGCGGGTCGACCGGCACGATGGTCAGCCGCACCTCCCTGCCGTCGCGCAGGATCAGTGCGCGCTGGCCGATCATCGTCGCCAGCAGGCCGGCCAGCACGAGGAAGCAGAGCGCGAAGCGCAGCGTGGCGGGGATGCGCCGGGCGACCCCGTCCAGCGACAGGTGGCGGGCGATGGCGACGGCGGTCACGGGGTCGCTCCTTTCGGGGTGGCGCGGGCGAGGCCGAGCAGCCGTCGTGCCCCCCAGCCGAAGGCGATCAGCGCGAGGCCGGCCGCCAGGAAGAACAGGGACTGGTCGATCAGCGTCCCGACCGTGCGGTGGAGCAGCAGCAGCACGGCCGCGCCGAAGGCGGTGTAGCCGGCGGCCGTGATCGGCGGGCTGCCGGCGAGGAGGCCGGCCGCGATCAGGCAGACGATGCCGGCGAGCGTCAGCAGGGAGGCGAGGGCGCGCGCGCCGCCGCCGTCGATCGCGCTCAGCACCGGCGCCAGCGCCAGCCCGATGACCAGTGCCGCCGCGAGAAGCGCCGCCATGCGGCGGTCGCGGGCGACGGCGATCTGGGCGACGGCGGCCGCCATGCCGGCGAGCAGCACGGCCATGGCCACCGCGGCGATGCCGCCATGACGGGGCGTGGCGATCTCGTAGGCGGCGAGATGGAGCAGCGACAGCATGCCGGCGAAGGCCCACACCGACCAGTGCGCGAGCGTCAGCCCGAAGGCCGGCGACAGGCGCGCCATGACGAAGCCGGCGGCGACGAAGACGCCCGCCAGTCCGATGGCGATCGATGCCCGCGACCAGTCGGCGTCGGCCGCGAGGTCGCGCAGCGGCAGGAACACCAGCCAGGTCGCGAGATGGCCGGCCAGCAGCAGCACGACGGCGTGGCGCGACAGGGCGCCCGGCCGCGACGCGGCGAGCCAGGCGGCGAGCGCGAACAGCGGCCAGAACGCGAGGTGCGCCGTGCCCTCGTCCTCGGTCAGCCGCCCGAAGGTCCAGGCGCCGATCGCCGCGCAGGCGACGACCAGCGCGCCGTGCGAACGGGCGAGGAAGGCGACGATGAGGCCGGCGCAGGCGACGACGAGCCCGCCCGCCGGCCAGTCCGCCGGCAGGTGGTACATCTGCCCGATCAGGGCGACGCCGCCGCCGAACACCAGGGTGGCCAGCGTGGCGGCGCTGTCGGCGCTGCGGTCGAGACCGCGGCGGGCGAGCGCCCAGGACGTCGCCAGGGTGGCTGCCAGCGCCGCGAAGATCATCGCGACCTTGCCGAGGCGCGGCACACCGTCCCAGTTGGCGGCGATGAAGGCGAACACGCCGGCGGCGATCATCAGGGCGCCCAGCAGCCCGAGAACGCTCGGCAGGCGCGATCGCCCGGAACCGGCCTCGGCATGGGCGCGGATCGCGGCGGCACCCTCCGCGCCGACCCAGCCGTTGCGGATCCAGGTATCGAGGTCGGCGCCGAGACGGCGTTGGTAGTAGCGGTCGAACACGGGGGCTGTCTCGCTGTGAGAGGGCGGAGGGTGCGCTCGTGCATCTGCGTCGCGCCGGCCGGCCTCGTGGTTCATCCGGCGGCCGCACGCGCCTGCCCCTCGATTCTAGAGCCAGAGCACCTTGCGCCGCAGCTCGATGTCGCGGCTCAGCGCGGCCGACGGTCCGGTGTAGGTGACCTCGCCGCGCTCCAGCGCCACCGTCCGGTCCGACAGCGCCAGCGCCAGGTCGAGATGGTGGTCGACGATGACGATGGCGATCTCCCGGCGCAGCCGGTCGAAGGCCTCGAACAACTCTTCGACGATGGCCGGCGCCAGGCCCTCGAAGGGCTCGTCGAGCAGCAGGATGCGGGTGTCGCCCGAGAGCGCACGGGCGACCGCGACCATCTGCTGCTCGCCGCCCGACAGGTAGTCGGCCGGCGAGCGCCAGCGCTCCTTGATGCGCGGGAAGAACGTGAAGATCCGCTCCTCGTCCCAGTGCACCCCGTTGCCGTTGCGGCGCCTGAGACGGCCGAGCTCCATGTTCTCGGCGACCGTCATGCCGGCGAACAGCCCGCGGCCCTGGGGCACGTAGGAGACGCCGCGCCGGGTGATCGCCGCGGCGGGAGCGCCCGAGAGCGTTTCGCCCGCGAGCGCGATCATCCCGGCCCGCGGCGGCACGATGCCGACGATCGTCTTCAGCAGGGTCGACTTGCCGGCGCCGTTGCGGCCGAGCAGCGCCACGATCTCGTTCTCGCCGACCGTCAGGGACACCGACCGCAGGATATGGCTCTTGCCGTAGTAGGCGTCGACGCCGGCCAGCGTCAGGAGCGGCGCGCCGGTGGCGACCTCGGTCGGCGGCCGCGCCGCCAGCGCGTGGCTGCCGGAGCCGATGTAGATCTGTTGGACGCGCGGCGAGCCGCGCGCGTCCTCGACCGAGCCGTCGACCAGCACCTCGCCCTCGTTCATCACGGTGACATGGTCGGCGATCTGGAAGATGCGGTCGATGTCGTGCTCGACGATCAGCACCGGCAGGTCGGCGGAGATGCGCTTGACCAGCGCCGCGACCCGCGAGCGCTCGGCCGCCGCGAGCCCGGCGAGCGGTTCGTCGAGCAGCAGGATGCGCGGCCGCGTCGCCACCGCGAGCGCCATGTCGAGCAGCCGCTGGCCGCCGTAGGACAGCGCCCCCGCCTCGGCACGCTCGGCGCCGCCCAGCCCCATCGCGCGGACGATGGCGACGGTCTCGCCGGCGATGCCCGGCAGGTCGCGGGCGGCCGTCCACGGGTCGAAGCGCCGGCGATGGCGAGCCTGCACCGCGAGCCGGACGTTCTCCTCGACCGAGAGGGCGGGGAACAGGCTGGTGATCTGGAACGAGCGGCCGACGCCGGCCCGGGTGATCGCCTCGGGCGTCATGCCGGAGACGGTGCGCCCCGCCAGCACGACGCGGCCGCGGTCGGGGGCGTAGAGGCCGGAGACGACGTTGAACGCCGTCGTCTTGCCGGCCCCGTTCGGCCCGATCAGGGCGTGCAGCGTGCGGTCCTGCACGGCGAGGCTGGCGTCCCGGACGGCCGGGATGGCGCCGAAGCTGCGGGCGATGCCGTCCACCACCAGCACCGGCCCCTCGATGATCCCCGCCGGCTTCAGGAAGTCCGGCAGCTCCACCGCGCCGCCCTGGCGGCCGGCCATCGCCGCGTCCTCGACGACGCGCTTGCGCAGGGGCGCGGTCAGCCGCTCCCAGACGCCCACCAGGCCGGTCGGCGAGAACACGATGAACGCCACGAACAGCAGGCCGAACCACAGCAGCCAGTTCTCGGTCACGCTCGACAGGTAGTCGCGGAAGATCACGAAGAAGAGCGCGCCCAGCGCCGGCCCGAGGAAGCTGCGCATGCCGCCGATGACGACCATCGCCAGCAGCTCGCCCGAGAAGGCGACGGAGATCGGGTCGGCCGAGGTCATGCGGTTGTTGTAGAGCAGCAGCATCCCGGCGAGGCCGGTCAGCGTCGCCGAGGCGACGAAGGCGAGCAGCTTGTAGCGGTTGGTCGGATAGCCGACGAAGCGGGCGCGCTGCTCGTTCTCGCGGATCGCCACCAGGACGTGCCCGACGGCTGAGCGATGGAAGCGCCACAGCGCGTAGACCACGGCGAAGCCGATGGCGGCGACCAGGGCGTAGTAGTGGGGCGCGCTCTCGAAGTCGATGCCGAACGCCGCCGGTCGGCGGATGCCGCCCAGCCCGTCCTCGCCGCCGGTGACCGAGCTCCAGCGGAAGGCGACGGCGTAGAGCATCGCGGTCAGGGCCAGCGTCAGCAGCGAGAAATAGACGCCGCGCCGGCGCAGGATCAGGTAGCCGAAGGCGGCGGCGAGGAGGACGCTGAGCGCGAGGCCCGCGAGGATCGGCAGGACGAAGCCGCCGGGGAAGAGGTGGCGCTGGGCGAGGCCCGCGGCGTAGGCCGCCAGCCCGAACCACGCGCCGTGCCCGAACGAGACGAGCCCGGTGTGGCCGACCAGGATGTTGAGCGCCATGCAGGCGATGGCGAAGACCACCACCTCGGTCGCCGAGGTGATGCCAAGGCCGATGGCGCCCAGCGCGAAGGGCAGCGCCAGGAGGGCCGCCAGGGCGACGAGGAGGGTGGAGCGGCCGAGCGGCACCGGACACCTACTCGAAGCGCTGGATGCGCTCGCCGAGCCGGCCGCGCGAGCGACCCAGCAGGACGAGCAGCATAATGAGGTATATGACCGCGGTCGAGGCCTGGGCC
>JADZBA010000101.1 GCA_020852355.1 Alphaproteobacteria bacterium | reverse complement strand
TCACGCAAGGCGTGGGGGCCTGCGTCGACAACGGCACGGTCGGGCTGCGCACGAAGAGCGGCAAGCTGCTCTGGTACTGGACGGGCGAAGACACGAACCAGCCGGAGGGCGCCGCGAGCGCCGTGCTGTTCCGCGTGTCGAACTGGTAGCCGTCACCCTCGCATCGGCGCGGTCGCGGCTGCGGCAAGTCAGCGCCTCGAGGGTCCCTCCCCCGCCGCGTCCGGGGCGGCGGCGAGCGCCAGCCGCGCCAGCGCCGGCAGCGACTTCGCATCGGCGATCCGCATGATCGCCGCACGGTGGGTCTCGACGGCTCGGTCGACGGGCAGTTCGCCGATCCGCGCGACCGCGAGCTGAACGACCGCCGCGCCGCCGCCATCCGCAGCGCGCTCATCCAGGCCGGCACGCCCGCATCGCGGATCGAGACAGGTGCCTTCGGCGATCCGCAACTCCGGCGCGAACGCCAGGTCGAGGTGCTGCTGATCAGGCCCAGATAGGCGGCGCCCCTCCCCTCCCCGGCCACGTGACGGCCGGCTGCCGTGACGATGCCGGCCGGCGACACATGACGCTGGCCACGCGCCGCCCGCTCGGCGATGATCGCCTCGTCTTCCTGCCGGCGGTGGGGGCCGACCGGCGAGTCCGGGGCGCCGCTCCCGCGCGACGCCTGCGGAGACGACGAGGAGAGACGCCATGCAGATCTCCGCCACCGGACCCGCTTCCCACCCGCCCCGACCGATGCTGCACATGCTCGCCAGATCCTGGTGGGTCTTCCTCCTGCGCGGCATCGCCGCCATCGCGTTCGGCGTTCTCGCATTCCTCTGGCCGGGCCTGACCTTGGTGACGCTGGTGCTCCTCTACGGCGCCTTCGCCCTGATGGACGGCGTCCTGGCGCTCGTCGCCGCCTTCACCGGTGCCGCCAGGCCCGCCCCGGCATGGTGGCTCGTCGTGGTCGGCCTCCTCGGCATCGCCGCCGGGGCGGCGACCTTCCTGTGGCCCGGGCTGACCGCGGTCCTCCTGGTGCTGTTCATCGGCGCCTGGGCGCTGGCGCACGGCATCTTCGCGATCATCGGCGCGATCCAGCTGCGCAAGGAGATCGACAACGAGTGGACGCTGATCCTGGGCGGCGTCCTGTCGGTCGTCTTCGGCGGGCTCGTCCTCTTCGCCCCGGGCACCGGCGCCCTCGCCCTGGTATGGGCGATCGCCGCCTACTCGGTGGTCCTGGGCATCCTGCTCGTCGGGCTGTCGCTCCGCCTGCGCCGCCATCGCCACGACGCATAGTCGCGCGCGGCTACCGCTCCTCCTCGACGACGGCCTTCAGGGCGGGCACGTCGAGGACCACGAGCTTCCTGCGATGCCCGCCCTCGACGATGCCCCGGCCTTCCCAGGCGCTGAGGGTGCGGCTGACGGTGTGCAGCGTGGTCCCCGTCATCTCCGCCAGGTCGCGGCGGGTCAGCGGAAAGTCGATGACCACGCGGCCGTCCCGCGGGCGCCCGGCCTGCTCGACCAACCGCAGGATCGCATGGGCGAGGCGGGATTCGACGCGCTGGGTCGACAGCTCGCCGACCCGCGACTGCAGGTCCTGCAGCCGGTCGCCCAGCATCGCCAGCGCGTTCTGGGCGATCTGCGGATGGCGGTGCATCAGCGCCCGCATCGCCTGCGCCGACCAGACGATCTCGACGCCGTCGGTGACCGCGACCGCATCGCCCGGATAGCCGCCCTTCAGGAACATGGCCAGCGTGCCGTACATCTCCTCGGGGCCGATGAAGCGGATGACGGACTGCCGGCCGTCGGCGCCGGTCTGCTGGATCTTCACCCTGCCGGACAGCAGCAGATGGCAGGTCGTGCCGGGATCGCCCTGGATGAAGATCGTGCTCCCCTCGGCGAGGGCGCGCACCTGCCCGGCGCCCAGCACGTCCCGCAGGGCCGCCTCGTCCAGCCCCTGGAACATCGCGAGCCGGCGCAGCATGGTCGCGTCGGGCTTCGGCAATGTCCGCAGCATGGCACCTCTCTCGCCCCGCCATCCGGCGGCGGCAGCTTCTCGTCCCGCGCGCGCGTTTGCGCCAGCGCAACGTCGTCGCACCGCTGCGATGCGATCGTTCCACGTAGCGCACCGACCTGAAGGGCGAGCGATGGGCATTGCGCGGATCGGCATCCTGACCGTATCCGATCGGGCCAGCCGGGGCGAGTACGAGGATCGCGGCGGCCCCGCCGTCGTGGAGACGCTCCGCACCATGCTGAGCGTGCCGTGGGAGGCGGCCCTGCGGATCGTGCCGGACGATCGGCCCGCCATCGAGGCGGCGCTGATCGCGCTCTGCGACACCGAGGGCTGCGCGCTCGTGGTGACGACCGGCGGCACGGGCCCGGCGCCGCGCGACGTGACCCCGGACGCCACCGAGGCGGTATGCGAACGGATGATGCCGGGTTTCGGCGAGCGGATGCGCCAGGAGAGCCTGAAGCAGGTGCCGACCGCGATCCTGTCGCGTCAGACCGCCGGCATCCGCGGGCGCACGCTGATCGTCAACCTGCC
>JADZBA010000100.1 GCA_020852355.1 Alphaproteobacteria bacterium | reverse complement strand
CCATGGGCGATCAGCCGGATCGGGATCTTGGCCTCGTCGAGGCAGCGCTTGGCGCCCGGATGCAGCGGGATGAACACCGTCTGGGCGGCACGGTCGGTCAGCTTCTCCGCCCCCTTCCAGCTCGGCACGACGTCGCCCCACACCTTGGCGTTCTCCGGCCAGTAGAGCTGCTTGCAGATGCGATAGACGACGTCCTCCGGCACATCCTTGTGGACGACGTAGCCGAGGGCGAGCTGGACGCCGACCGCCTCGGTCTTCTGCCAGTCGTAGACGCCGGGCGGCAGCACGTCGCGGCCCATCGTCGGATAGTTCTCCATCAGCGCCTTCAGGACCGGCTCGTCCATCGAGACGATGCGGGCCGCGTTGGTCGCCGCGAACTGCGTCAGGATCGGCGAGGGATGGTCGCCGGTGATGAAGACCGCGTCGAGCTGGCCGTCGGCCAGCATGTCCATCTGCTGATTCCAGTCGCCGGTCGCGACCACGCCGCCATTGCGCTTGATCGCGTCGTAGGACAGGCCGACGCCCTTGAGACCGACATTGACCATGGTCGAGGTCAGGCTGTCGGGCGTGCCGACGCCGATGCGCTTGTTGGCGAGGTCGGGCCACGACCTGATGCCGGACTTCTCGGTGGTGATCAGCGTCGGGCTGGCCGAGGGCCGCGTGAGGAAGCCGAGATAGGCCCCGATATAGCGCAGGCTCTGCATCTTCGGCCGGTTGGCGGAAGTGCGCGTCGCGGTCCAGGCATCGACCACGCTCTCGCCGACGCCGTGGCCGATCTGGGCCTCGCCGCTGTGGATGCGCGGCGGCACCGCGGTCGCCGTGCCCGGCAGGCGCCGGACGTTGACGGAGGCCGGCGCGAAGGCGCGCTTGATCGCCTCCTCCATCACCGTGAAGGCGAGGTCGCTGGTCGAGCCGGCCGAGCCGCGGCCGATGATCACCAGCGACTTCGGTGCCTCCTGGGCCAGCGCCGGCAGGGCCGCGGCGGCGAGCGCCGCGCCGACCAGGAGGCGGCGGCCGATGCGGCCGGCCGCGTGCAGATGCGTCATGGTTTCCTCCCCCAATCTCTTCAGCGCCAGACGGCGCCCGTGCGCCGGAACCCGGCGATCTCGCCGTCGTCGAAGCCGAGATCATGCAGCACGGCGTCGCTGTCGGCGCCGATCGTGGGCCCGGCGCGGCGCACGCGGGCACCCATGCCGGCGATCTTCGGCAGCACCGCCGGCTGCGGCAGCGTCTCGCCGCTGCCGTCGTCGACCCACACCACGTCCTCGCGCGCCGCGACATGCGGATCGCGCAGCAGATCGCCGGCGTCGCACAGCGGTCCGACCACGACGTCGTTCTCGCGCACCAGCCGCATCGCCTCCTCGCCGTCGTGCCGCGCCATCCATTCGGCGATGACCAGGTCGAGGGCGTCCATGTTGCGCTGGCGGTCGGCGGTCGTGCGGAAGCGCGGGTCGTCGCGCAGCGCCGGGCCGCCGATCATGTTGAGCAGGCGGTCGGCGACCGACGGCGTCGCCGCCGACACCGTCAGCAGCTTGCCGTCGCGCGTGCGGAAGACGTTGCCGATGTTGGAGTTCATCGGGAAGCGGTTGCCGTTGCGCGGCTCCGCCTGCCCGGTGATCGCGGCGACCGCGAGCTGCCACTCGTTCATGCGCAGCAGCGCCTCGTGCATCCCCATGGCCAGCGGGTTGGCGCCGCGCCCGGCCAGCCCTGCGGCGCGCAGCTCGAACAGCGCGCCCGCGGCCGCGAGCAGCCCGGCGCTGTATTCGGCCAGCGGGAACTCCGGCTGCATGGCCGGCCGGCCGGGGTGGCCGGTCAGGGCGACCATGCCGGTGGCGGCGGCGGCGAGCTCGGGTGCCGTGCTCCATTTCCACAGGTCCGGGCGGTCGGCACCCGGCGCGTGCAGCATGAGGTCGAGCGGCGGCCGCGCACGGGGCGCCGCGCGGCCCTGCCAGGCGGCGGGGCTGCCGGCGTCGCGCACGACGACCGCGGCGCGTTCGAGCAGGCGGTCGACGATCGCCGACGCCTCTGGGCGATCCGCGTCGACGGCCAGCGAGAGCTTGTTGCGCGCGACGATCGGCCACCAGACGCGGCGCACGACCTCGCCGCCGAGCCGGCGCAGCGGCGAGCCGCCCGGCGGCTCGCAGACCACGACGCGGCCGCCGAAATCGGCGAACAGGCTGGCGGCGAACGCGCCGGCGGGTGTGGCCGCCGCCTCGATCACCGTCAGACCCGAGAGGTCCGCCGTCCGCTCCGTGCCGCTGTCCGCCATGACCCGCCTTCGTGCCCGCGCTTCCAGACGCCGGGCGTTGTCCGCCCGATCGATACCCGGAAACAATTGAACCAGAGCCGGATTGATCACACCATTCGCAAAGTCTGAAGGATTGGGAAATCACCGTGATCAATTACACCCTGAGCCAGGTCACGACGTTCCTCGCCGTCGTCGAGACGCGCAGCTTCCGGCAGGCCGCCGAGCGCCTGCTGGTGTCGCCTCCGGCGGTGAGCGCCCGGGTGCGCGAGCTGGAGGACCGGCTCGGCGTGCGACTCTTTCACCGCACCACCCGCTCGGTGGTGCCGACGGCCGAGGGCGAGCGCCTGGCCGCAGCGGCCGCGCAGGCGCTGGGCGAGCTGCACCGTGCGGCCGACGCGCTGCGCGACGAGGCAGCACTGCGCCGCGGCCGCTTCGCGGTGGCGACGCTGCCGTCGGTGGCGGCCACGATCCTGCCGCCGGCGATGGCGGATTTCCGGGCCAGCCATCCCGGTGTCGAGATCGCCATGGTCGACGCCTATGCCGGCCGCGCCTTCGACGCCGTGGCCCGCGGCGAGGCGGCCTTCGGCGTGCTCCCCGCCGCGCCGCCCGACGACCGGGACCTGCTGTTCGAGCCGCTCTTCCGCGACGATTCGGTGGTCGTCGTGCCGGTCGGCCACGCGCTCGCCCGCCGCCGCACGGTCACCCTGACCGAGCTGGTGCGCCATCCGCTGCTGGTGCCCGCCGTCGGCACCAGCGTCCGCACCATGGTCGACGGCGCCTTCCGCCGCTTCGACCTCGACGTCGTGCCGGCCCACGAGGCGATGAACCTCACCACCCTGCTCGCCCTGGCCGAGGCCGGTTTCGGCGTCACCTTCGTCCCGCACATCTTCGTCGTCCGGCTCGACCTGTCGCGGCTGAAGATGCTGACCATCGCCGGCCGGCCGATGGCGCGCGACATCGGGATGGTGACGCTGCGCGGCCGCTCCCTGTCGCCGGCGGCGATCGCGTTCAAGGAATTCCTGCGCGGCCGCTTCGCCGGCATCGGCCGCCAGGCCGCGGCCTGAGGCGGCGACGCCTTGAGGCGCCGGCGGGCCGGCTCCTATAGTCCGCGGCGGACCGGCAGCGGGGCGGGCGGGTGGACGGCAGACGCGCGGCGGACGCGGACGGCGGGGCGCGGGAGCCCTTCGTCTTCTTCGTGACCTTCCCGCGCTCCGGCCACCACTATCTCGTCGAGCTGCTGGAGAAGCTGTTCCCGCTGGCCGACGACTATTGCGAGTTCTACCACTGCCGCGCGCCGGGCTGCGCGGTGGCGGGCCTGCCGGGGATGTTCCGCATCCCCTGCCACTCCGGCCGCCGCTTCCAGAAGCACCATGATTTCGGCCTCGACCTGCCGCTGACCCCGCGCTGCACCTACGTGGTGCAGTACCGCTACCCGCTCGAATCCCTGGTCTCCCTGTTCGAGTTCCGCCTGAAGCACGGCTATCCCGGCCTCGACGCGACGCCGCCCGAGGACACCCGAGAGGGGTGGCGGCGCGCGTCGGAGGCGGACGCCGTCTACTGGCGGCGCTTCGCCAAGAAGTGGCTGGTGCGGCCGGCCGGCCGGCCGAATCTGCTGCCCTGCCCCTACGAGTCGGTGACGACCGATCCCGAGGCGGTCGTGGCCGTGCTGCGTCATGTCGGACGCCTGACGGGCGACGCCGCGGCGATCCTCGCCCGCCACTTCGCCGCCCAGCGCGCCTTCGACTTCCGTTCGGTCGAGCGTTTCCGCTTCTTCGACCGCGACCACTTCGCCCACCTCGAGCGCGAGGTCATCGGCCACGACCTGCTGCGCCGCGTGGGCTACCGGCCGCGCTTCGCGTGATGCGGCCCTGGTGACAGGGCCCGGTGACAGGGATGGCCGGCCCTCACTACAATCCTTGCGAGCCGAGGGGGAAGTGATGGTCGCGCGCGTCGCGACGGTGGCGTTCCAGGGGATCGAGGTACGCGCGGTCGACGTGCAGGTGCAGATGGCGGCCGGCCTGCCGACCTTCGCCCTCGTCGGGCTGCCGGACAAGGCGGTGGCGGAGAGCCGCGAGCGGGTGCGCGCGGCCTTGACGGCCATGGGTCTGGCGCTGCCGCCGCGGCGCATCACCGTGAACCTGTCGCCGGCCGACCTGCAGAAGGAAGGCAGCCACTTCGACCTGCCGATCGCGCTCGGCCTGCTGCTCGCCATGGGCGTCATGCCGCCCGATGCGCTCGACGGCTTCGTGGCGCTGGGCGAGCTGGCGCTCGACGGCGCGCTGGCGCCCGTCGCGGGCGTGCTGCCGGCGGCGGTCCACGCCAATGCGACCGGCCGCGGCATCGTCTGCCCCGCCGCGTCGGGCGGCGAGGCGGCGTGGGCGGGCGACATGGCGATCCTGGCCCCGTCCAGCCTGATGGCGCTCGTCAACCACGTGAAGGGGACCCAGCTCCTCTCGCCGCCGGTGCCGCGGCTGGCGGCCGACGAGGCCGACGCGCCCGATCTCGCGGCGGTGAAGGGCCAGGAGACCGCCAAGCGGGCGCTGGAGATCGCGGCCGCCGGCGGCCACAACCTGCTGATGGTCGGCCCGCCCGGGTCGGGCAAGTCGATGCTGGCGCAGCGCCTGCCGGGCCTGCTGCCGCCGCTCACCCCCGCCGAGGCCCTGGAGGTCTCGATGATCCATTCCGTCGCCGGGCTGCTCGCCGACGGTCGGATCAGCCGGCGCCGGCCGTTCCGCGACCCGCACCATTCCGCCTCGCTGGCGGCCCTCCTCGGCGGCGGCCCGCGGGCGCGGCCGGGCGAGGTGTCGCTCTCCCATCGCGGCGTGCTGTTCCTCGACGAACTGCCCGAGTTCCAGCGCCCGGCGCTCGAATCGCTGCGCCAGCCGCTCGAATCCGGGCGCGCCGTGGTCGCCCGCGCCCAGGCGCACGTCGCCTATCCCGCGCGCTTCCAGCTCGTGGCGGCGATGAACCCCTGCCGCTGCGGCCATCTCGACGACCCGGCGATCGCCTGCGCCCGGGCGCCCGGCTGCGCGCGCGACTACCAGTCGCGGCTGTCGGGACCGCTCGTCGACCGCATCGACCTGCATGTCGACGTGCCGGCGGTGACGGCCGCCGACCTGGCCCTGCCGCCGCCGGCCGAGACCTCGGCCGACGTCGCCGCCCGGGTGGGTGCGGCGCGCGAGCGGCAGCGGGCACGCTTCGAGCGCCTGGGGGCCGCCCATCTCGCCTGCAACGCCGAGGCCGACGGCGAGGTCCTGGAGGCGATCGCCGCCCCCGACGCCGACGGCAAGCGGCTGCTGACCGAGGCCGCCGAGCGCCTGCGGCTCTCGGCCCGCGGCTGGCACCGCGTGCTCCGGGTCGCCCGCACGCTGGCCGACCTCGACGGCAGCGCCGGCGTGCGGCGCCTCCACGTCGCCGAGGCGCTCAGCTACCGGCGGACGGGATTCGCCGCCTAGGAAGGCGGCGCGCTACTGGCGGTACTCCGGCGCCTCGCGGTCGAGGATGCGCTTCAGCGCGCCGAAATGGCGCTCGGCGAGGGGCTCCAGCTCGGCGGCCATCTGTTGGCGGGTGAGGGCCCGAACCTCGTCCGAGACGGTGCGCAGCGGCTCGCCGCCCGAGCGCGCCAGCACCTGGAACATGCAGGCGCGCTCCAGGTAGTAGAGGTCGTTGAAGGCGGCGGCCACCGAGGGGCCGGCGGCGATGACGCCGTGGCTCGCCAGCAGCATGACGTTGGCGGTGCCGAGGCCGGCCGCCAGCCGGTCGCCCTCGGCCTCGTCCAGCGCCAGGCCCAGATAGGTCTCGTCGTAGGCGATGCGGCCGTCGAACATCAGGGCGTTCTGCTCGCACATCTCCAGCCGGACGCGCTGGCGCAGCGTCAGCGCCGTCGCGTAGGGCTGGTGGGTGTGCAGGACGGCGACGGCGTGCGGCGCCTTGAGGTGGATGCGGCTGTGGATGCAGAAGGCCGTCCGCTCGACGCGCTCGCTGCCTTCCAGGACGTTGCCCGCGGCGTCGCACAGGCAGAGCGAGGAGGCGGTGATCTCCGACCAGTGCCAGCCGTAGGGGTTGATCAGGAAGCGGTCGCCGCGCACCCGGCCCTGGGCGTCGGGGACCGCCACCGAAAAATGGTTGTCGACGCCCTCGTGGAAGCCCAGCCGCGCCGCCCAGCGCAGCGCCGCAGCGAGATCGACGCGCAGCGCCGCGATCACCGAACCGTCCGCCGTCCTGCCGTCCGTCACCGAATCCAGTGCCACCCGTTCCTCCCGACCATGTGCGAGCGAGCATAGCGGAATCCGCCCGAGGACGGCGCCTCCCATGCGCGGTTCCCGGGCAGCGTTCTGCGGTAAAATATTACCATATCGGATGATTCGCCGCGACTCGCCGGGAGTCTGCGGACGTTCATTGGACGTTCCGTGATTCGCGTCCGAGTCGCATGCGCCGGCCCGATCGCGGTTCGTTCGAGCTTCGTTCGTGTGGCGGTCAGCCCGCAGCGGCCCGTCGGCCGCGCGGCGCCCGGGTGGCGGGCGCCGGCTGGGCCGGCGCACCGGCGTCGAAGACGGCGAGGAGTGCCGCGCGGATCGACCGCAGCTTGCTCTCCTTGTCCACCTTCAGGCCGAACACGTCCTTGACGTAGAAGACGTCCACCACCTTCTCGCCATAGGTCGAGATGCGGGCGGTCGCGATCTGCACGCCCTCGCGGGTCAGCGCCCGGGTAAGGTCGGCCAGCAGGCCCGGCCGGTCGCGGCCGTTGACCTCGATGACCGTGTGGGTCGCCGACGCGGCGTCGTCGATCAGCACCCGCGGCGGCACGGCGAGGGCGCGCGTGCGCGCCGGGAACGGTGCGGGCCGGCGCAGCTCGGCCGCCGGCGACAGGCGGCCGTCGAGCGCCTGCTCGACCATGACCGCCAGCCGGGCCAGCTTGTCCGGCCGGTCGAGCGCGCCGCCGCCGGCGTCCTGCACGGCGAAGCTGTCGAGCGCCATGCCGCTGGCCAGCGTGTGGATGCGCGCGTCGACGATGTTGGCGCCGGCGAGCGCCAGCGCGCCGGCGATGCGCGAGAACAGGCCGGGATGGTCGGCCGTGTAGATCGTGACGTCGGTGACGGCGCGCGCCGGGTCGACGCGGGTGTCGACGGTGAGCGCGCGGGCCTCGCGCTCGGCCGCCCGCACGATGCGGGCATGGCGGGCCTGCGTCTCCGGGTCGAGGCCCAGCCAGTAGGCGGGGTAGATGATCTCCGCGAAGTTGGCGAAGGTGTCGTCGTCCCATTCCTTGAGCGCGGCGCGCAGCCGCGCCTTGGCGGCGGCGAGGCGGGCGGCGCGCGGCACCGCGCCGATGCCGCCCGACAGCTCCTCGGCGGCGCGGTGGTAGAGCTCGCGCAGCAGCGTCGCCTTCCAGTTGTTCCAGACCTTCGGGCCGACCGCGCGGATGTCGGCGACGGTCAGCACCAGCAGCAGCTTGAGGCGCTCGGGCGACTGCACCTCGGCGACGAAGTCGGCGATGGTCTTGGGGTCGTCGATGTCGCGCTTGAACGCGGTGTTGGACATCAGCAGGTGCCAGCGCACCAGCCAGGCGACCGTCTCGGTCTCCTCCGGCGTCAGGCCGAGGCGGGGGCCGAGCCGGACGGCGATCTCCGCGCCCAGGATCGAATGGTCGCCGCCGCGCCCCTTGGCGATGTCATGGAGCAGCAGGGCGACGTAGAGCGCACGCCGCGAGGCGACCATCGGCATCACCTCGGAGGCGACCGGGTGGTCCTCCTTCAGCTCGCCGCGCTCGATGCGCGACAGGATGCCGAGCGCGAAGATGGTGTGCTCGTCGACCGTGTATACATGATACATGTCGTACTGCATCTGGGCGACGACGCGGCCGAAGTCGGGCACGAACCTGCCGAACAGGCCGGC
This sequence comes from Alphaproteobacteria bacterium, assembly GCA_020852355.1. Classification (GTDB taxonomy): domain Bacteria; phylum Pseudomonadota; class Alphaproteobacteria; order ATCC43930; family Allostellaceae; genus Allostella. The sequence goes on along the minus strand of JADZBA010000100.1, from coordinate 7,383 downwards.
CTCGCTCATCCGGCGCAGCACGTGCTCCGGGTCCTTGCGCGACGCCAGCACCTCCAGGAACAGCCGGTTCGCCTCCTTGTCGCGGCGGAGCCTGTCGTCGACCAGCCTGAGGTCGCGGGTCACCTGCTTGAGGGCCGTCGGGTGGATGTCCAGCCCGGTCTCCTGGGCGGCGTGGAAGAGGCGCAGCAGGTTGACCGGGTCGTCGGCGAAGTGGCTCGCCCTGGGCAGGGCCAGCCGGCCGCTCTCCACCACGAAGCCGTCGACCTTGTGGCGGCGCAGGGACAGGCGCGAGAGCAGCGGCCGTGCCGACTTCTTGTGCTCGGCCTCGAGCGCGGCGCAGAGGATGCGCGTCAGGTCGCCGACGTCCTTGGCGACCAGGAAATAATGCTTCATGAAGCGCTCGACGCCGCGCGCCCCCGCCCGATCGCCGTAGCCGAGGCGGCGGCCGATCTCCGCCTGCATGTCGAAGGTCAGCCGCTCCTCGCCGCGGCCGGCGATCTGATGCAGGTGGAAGCGCACCGTCCACAGCAAGTCGTGGGCGCGGGCGAAGCGCTGCGCCTCGGCCGCCGCCAGCACCCCCTTGTCGACCAGGGCCGCCACCTCCTCGACGCGGTAGGCGTACTTGGCGATCCAGAAGAGGGTATGCAGGTCGCGCAGGCCGCCCTTGCCCTCCTTGACGTTGGGCTCCAGCAGGTAGCGGCTGTCGCCCAGCCGGCGATGGCGCTCGTCGCGCTCGGCCAGCTTCGCCTCGATGAAGCGCGCGGCGTCGTTGGCCTGGACTTCCTGCTCGTAGCGCCGGCGCAGCTCGGCGTAGAGCTGCTGGTCGCCCCACAGCCAGCGCGCCTCCAGCAGCGCGGTGCGCACCGTCAGGTCCGCCTTGGCCTGGCGCAGGCATTCGGCGACCGAGCGGGTGGCGTGGCCGACCTTCAGGCCGAGGTCCCACAGGAGATAGAGCAGGTACTCGACCACCTGCTCGGTGTGCGGCGTCGACTTCCAGGGCAGCAGGAACAGCAGGTCGACGTCGGAATAGGGCGCCAGCTCCGCCCGGCCGTAGCCGCCGACGGCGACGATGGCGATGCGCTCGGCCGTGGTCGGGTTGGCGACGACATGGACGTGCGAGACCGTGGCGTCGTGCAGGACGCGGATCACCTGGTCCATCAGATGGGCGAGGCCGCGCGCCGCCTCGCCGCCGCGCTGGTCGGCGGCGAAACGGCGCAGCACTTCGGCGCGGCCGGTATCCAGCGCCTCGCGGGCGAGCTTCAGCAGCTCCGCGCGGAAGGCGTCGAGCGGCGGCCGCTTGGCGGCGATCAGGTCGATGCGGCGCAGCAGCTCGCCGCGGTCGACGATCGCCCGGGGACGCGCGATGGTGGTCATGGCCGCACGCAATATAGTGCGTCCGGCGCCGCGGCCTCAGACCTTCTTGTCGGCGGGTCGCGCGCGATGGCCGCTGACCTCCGCGCCGACGTCGCGGGCGAGCGACAGCGCGCACGGCACGGCCAGGAGCGTCATCGCGGCCACGACGGCGAAGGCGACGCTGTAGTCGGCCAGCGCCGGATTGGCGTGCCCCGAGAGCCAGGCCGCCGCCGACAGCGACCCGGCGCCGAGCGTGACGCCGAGGGTCATCGAGAGCTGCTGGTTGGCGGAATAGAAGCCGGTCGCGGCGCTCATCCGCTCGCGCGGGATCTCGCTGTAGGCGAGGCTGTTGAAGGCGGTGAACTGCATCGAGCGGAAGAGGCCGCCGGTGAACAGCACGGCGTAGATGGCGACCAGCGGCCAGTCCGGCCGGAACGCGCCGATGGCTGCCAGCAGACCGGCGCAGAGGACGCCGTTCCACACCAGCGCGTTGCGGAAGCCGAGCCGGCGCAGCATCGTCTGGGTCGCGGGCTTCATCAGCAGGGCGCCGACGGCGCTGACGAAGGTGATCGTGCCGCTCTGGGCGGCCGACAGGCCGAATCCGAGCTGCAGCATCAGCGGCAGCAGGAACGGGATGGCGCCGATGCCGGTGCGGAACAGCAGCCCGCCATAGATCGAGACGCCGAAGCTGCGCACGCGCAGCAGCGACAGGTCGAGGATCGGCTGGGGATGGCGGCCCGCGTGGCGCACATAGGCCGCACCGGCCGCGAGGCCGATGCCCATCGAGACCCAGGTGGCGGCGACCGGGAAGATGTCGCGACCCACCGTCTCCAGCCCGAGCATGACCGCGGTCAGGGCGATGGTCGACAGCAGGAAGCCCTTGGCGTCGAAACGCTGCGGCCGCGGCTCGCGGATGTCCTCGATGAAGAGCGTGACGAGTACGACGCCGAGGATGCCGATCGGCACGTTGATGTCGAAGATCCAGCGCCAGGAAAGGTAGGTCACGAGGAAGCCGCCGACCGGCGGCCCGATCACCGGCCCGATCATCGACGGGACCGAGAGCCAGGCCATCGCCGCCACCATCTCCGCCCGCCTGACCGAGCGCAGCAGGAGGAGGCGGCCGACCGGGACCATCATGGCTCCGCCCATGCCCTGGAGCACGCGGGCGGCGACCAGCGACCACATGCCGTCCGCCTGGCCGCACAGCACCGATCCCAGGGTGAACACCACGATCGCCAGGCGGAACACCAGCCGGGTGCCGAAGCGGTCGGCGACCCAGCCGCTGGCCGGAACGAACACCACCAGGCTGATGAGGTAGGAGGTGATCGCCAGGCTCATGTGCGTCGGGTCGACGCCGAAGTCGCGGGCCATCGCCGGCAGGGCCGTGGCGACGACGCTCGAATCGAGGTTCTGCATGAACAGCGCGCACGCGACGATCAGCGCCGTCAGGCGCGTCCGCCCCGAGGTGCGCTCGTCGCCCTCGGTCATGTCAGGAAGCGCACCATCAGCAGCTCGTCGACATAGCCGTCGGGCAGCTTCAGCGAATGGGTCTCGGTGCCGTAGGCGGTGAAGCCCCGGCTCTCGTAGAGCCGCCGCGCCGATTTGTTGCCGACGACGACCGAGAGCTGCACCAGCTCGACCCGGCCGGCCGCGTGGGCCAGGACCCGGTCGACGAGCGCCGCGGCGAGGCCCCGCCCGCGCCAGGCCGGCCGCACATAGACGCCCCACAGCATGCCCTTGTGCCGCCGCTTGCGGCCGGCATGGACCATGAAGCCGGCCATGCCGACGAGTTGCTCGCGGTCGAAGGCGCCGAACGTGTCGCCGCCCGCCATCCGCGCGGCCACCGCCTCGTCCGGCAACAGCGCCTCGTCGGCCGCCGCGCTGCCGAAGGCGTCCGGATGGGAGATCAGCGCCTCCAGGCGCAGGGCACGGAACGCGGCCACGTCGGCGCGCCCGAACGGCCGGATGGCGATGTCGCTGGTCATCGAGTCGTCATGGGCGGCCAGATTCGGTCAGGCGCCTTTCGCCAGCAAGGTCTTCAGGGCGTAGAGCCGCTCCAGCGCGTCGCGCGGCGTCAGGCCGTCGACGTCGAGGCCGGCGAGCGTCTCCTCCACGACGGACGGCGCCGTCGCCGGCGCCGCGGGCAGCGCCCGGGCGGCGGCGAAGAGCGGCAGATCGTCGGCGATCCGCGCCGCGGCACCGGCCGCCTCCCCCTTCTCCAGCAGCGCCAGCACCGCCTCCGCCCGGGCGACGGCGGCGGGCGGCAGGCCGGCCAGCCTGGCGACATGGATCCCGTAGGAGCGGTCGGCCGCCCCCGGCGCCACTTCGTGCAGGAAGACGACGCTGCCCTGCCACTCCCGGACCCGCATGGTGTGGCAGGCGAGGTCGGGCAGGCGGGCCGCCAGCGCCGTCAGCTCGTGGTAGTGGGTGGCGAACAGGGCGCGGCAGCGATTGACGTCGTGGAGGTGCTCCAGCGTCGCCCAGGCGATGGCGAGACCGTCGTAGGTCGCGGTGCCCCGGCCGATCTCGTCGAGGATGACGAGGGAACGGTCCGTCGCCTGGTTGAGGATGGCGGCGGTCTCCACCATCTCGACCATGAAGGTCGAGCGGCCGCGGGCGAGGTCGTCGGCCGCGCCCACCCGGCTGAACAGCCGGTCGACGACGCCGATGCGGGCACGCGCGGCGGGCACGAACGATCCCGTCTGGGCGAGCACGGCCAGCAGGGCGTTCTGCCGCAGGAACGTCGACTTGCCGGCCATGTTGGGTCCGGTCAGCAGCCACAGCCGCCTTCCCTCGGCCAGCGTGCAGCCGTTGGCGACGAAGCTCTCCGCGGCGTCGGCCAGCGCCGCCTCGACCACCGGGTGGCGGCCGTCCTCGATGGCGAAGCCGGTGCCGCCGTCGATCTCGGGGCGCGTCCAGCCGCCTTCGACCGCCCGCTCGGCGAGGGCGGCAGCGACGTCGAGGCGGGCCAGCGCCGCCGCCGCGGTCGCGATCGCCGGGGCGGCCTCCAGGACCGCGGCGGCGAGGCCGTCGAAGATCTCCAGCTCCAGCGCCAGCGCCTTGTCGGCGGCGGTGGCGATGCGGCTCTCCAGCTCGCCCAGCTCGACCGTGGTGAAGCGCATGGCGCTCGCCATGGTCTGGCGGTGGATGAAGCGGCCGTCCTCGCGCAGCTTCCCGGCGTGCGTGGCGGTCGTCTCGACATAGTAGCCCAGCACGTTGTTGTGACGGATCTTGAGGCTGGCGATGCCGCTCTCCGCGGCGTAGCGGCCCTGCAGCGCCGCGATCATGCGCCGGCTGTCGTCGCGCAGGGTGCGCAGCCCGTCGAGATCGGCCGAGTGCCCGGTGGCGACGAGGCCGCCGTCGCGGGCGAGCAGCGGCAGGTCGGCGGCCAGCGTAGCGGCCAGCCGCGCCACCAGCGCCGCATGGTCGCCGAGATCCCGCCGGCAGGCGACGATGCCGTCGGGCAGCGGCGGAAACCCGGGTGCCGCCAGCCGCTCGGCCAGCGCGCGGGCGGCCATCAGCCCGTCGCGTACCGCGGCGAGGTCGCGCGGGCCGCCACGGCCGAGCGCCAGGCGCTGCGTCGCGCGCTCGATGTCGGGCGCGGTGGCGAGCGCCGCACGGATCTCGCGGCGCAGGTCCGGCGCATCCACGAAGGCGGCGACCATGTCGAGACGGCCGGATATCGCCGCGGGATCGGTCAGCGGTGCCGCGAGGTCGGCGGCGAGCCGGCGGGCGCCGGCGCCGGTCAGCGTGCGGTCGACGACGGCGAGCAGGCTGCCGCGCCGCTCTCCCGAGAGGGTCTCGAACAGCTCGAGGTTGCGACGGGTCGCGGCGTCGATCTGAAGGTGGGCGCCCGACGCCAGGCGGCGCGGCGGCTGCAGCCGCGGCGCCTTGCCGAGCTGAGTGAGCTGGACATAGTCGAGCACGGCGCCCATGGCCGCCGTCTCGGCGCGGCCGAACGCGCCGAAGGCGTCCAGCGTCTCGACCCCATAGGCGGCGGCGACGCGGCGGCGGCCGTTCTCGCTGTCGAAGCGCGGGCTCGGCAGCGGCGTCAGCACGTTCTTCCAGTCGGCGAGTGCCGTCGCGGTCTCCGTCCGGCCGAGCAGCCGCTCGGCGACCAGCAGCTCGCCCGGGGCGAGGCGGGCGAGGGCCGCGGAGAGGGTCGCCGGCTCGACCGGCTCGGACGCCAGCTCGCCGGTCGAGAGGTCGAGCCACGCGAGCGCCAGCGCGCCGGCCGCGTCGGCCAGCCCGGCGAGATAGTTGTTGCGCCGCGCGTCGAGCAGCGTCTCCTCGGTGAGGGTGCCGGGCGTCACGATGCGCACGACCTCGCGGCGCAGGGGACCCGTGCCGCCGCGCCGCTTCGCCTCTGCGGGGTCTTCGACCTGGTCGCAGATCGCCACGCGGTGGCCCTGGCGGATCAGCCGGGCGAGGTAGGCCTCGGCGGCGTGCGCCGGCACGCCGCACATGCGGATCGGCTGGCCCCCGTAGGTGCCGCGCCTGGTCAGGGCGATGTCCAGGGCCGCCGCCGCCGTCTCGGCGTCCTCGAAGAACAGCTCGTAGAAGTCGCCCATCCGGTAGAACAGCAGGCAGCCGGGATGCCGGCGCTTGATCGCCAGGTACTGCGCCATCACCGGCGAGGCGTCGGCGGCCTCGGCAGGGGCGGTCGGCGGGGGATCAGGCAGCGCGCTCATCGCCGCCGAAGGCTAGCAGGCATGGCCAATCAGATACCACGCGTCCGCGCCCGCGGATAACCGGCGGTTGCCATCTTCCCTACCAACTGTTGCGGGGTCGTGACGGGCGACCTCTATGTGTTGATCCGCTGGCCGCGCTACGCCTAAGATTCGCCGACCGATCGGCGGGGTGCGCGCCGCCGCGACTTCGCTGCCTGTGGGGGGGCCGGCGCAGGCACCGGGACGACGGCGCGGGCCGTCGCAACCAGGAGGGACGACCATGGTGAGCTTGGCGCTCGATACCCTGCACACGTTCTGGCCCGACACCGCCTATGGCGCCGACTCGATCAATACCGGCGACGACAGCGTCTTCGGCACCGGCCTCGCCGACACGATGCTGGGCGGGAACGGCAAGGATACGCTGGTCGGCGAGGGCGGCGACGACAGCCTGCTCGGCGAGGCCGACGACGACAGCATCCTGGGCGGCGACGGCGAGGACAACCTGCACGGCGGCAACGGCAACGACCTGATCGAGGGCGGCGACGACGACGACTGGCTGTTCGGCGCGCCCGGCGGCGACACGATCCTTGGCGGCCAGGGCGCCGACACCATCGACGGCGGCGACAACAACGATTCGATCCTCGGCGACGACGACGGCGATTCGTTGCTGGGCGGCGAGGCGAACGACACGGTGCTGGGCGGCAACGGCGGCGATGTCATCGACGGCGGCAACGGCGCCGACGTGCTCGACGGCGGCGACGGCGGCGACACGGTGGTCGGTGGCGAGGGCTCGGACGTCCTCGACGGCGGCGCCGGGGCGGACTCGATCGGCGGCGGCAACGGCAACGACGACATCGATGCCGGCGCCGATGACGACACGGTCCTCGGCGGCGAGACCAACGACACGATCGCCGGCGGGCAGGGCGAAGACTCGCTGGTCGGCGGCAACGGCAACGACAGCGTCACCGGCGGCGAGGACGGCGACACCATCGACGGCGGCGCCGGCGACGACCGCCTCTCCGGCGGCAACGGCAGCGACGTGATCGATGCCGGCGCCGGCAACGACTTCATCGACGAGACCACGGTCGACGGCGGCCTCGATTCGATCCTCGGCGGCCAGGGCGCCGATACCATCCTGGGTGGCGGTGGCGCCGATTCGATCGACGGTGGCGCGGGTACCGATTCGCTGCGCGGCAACAGCGGCGCTGACCGCCTGCTCGGCGACGCCGACGCCGACACGATCAACGGCGACGGCGGTGCCGACGTGATCGACGGGGGTGCCGGCAACGACCTGCTCTACGGCAGCTCGGAGGACGACACGATCGCCGGCGGCCAGGGCGACGACCTCATCGACGGCGGT
>JADZBA010000099.1 GCA_020852355.1 Alphaproteobacteria bacterium | reverse complement strand
GGCCGTTGAAGAAGCCCTGCGCCGAGGCGTCGATCGGCACGCCTTCCTCGGCGAGCGCGATGGCCGGCTCCAGGAGTTGGGCGAAGGGCAGCGTCCCGAAACGCTCGCTCGCCTCGCCCATCGCCGCGACGAAGCCCGGCGTCGAAACGGCCAGGGGCCCCCGCATCGGCATGGTCGCATGCCCGAGGCCACGGATAGCCGCCACCGACGCGGCGCGGGCGACGGCGCCCGAGCCGTTGATCGCGGTCACGTCGTCGGCCGTGCGGGCATAGAGAGCGATGGCGTCGCCGCCCAGCCCGTTCATGAAGGGAATGGCGATCGCCAGGGTGGCCGCCGTGGCGACGGCGCCGTCGATGGCGTTGCCGCCGGCGCGCAGCATCGCGACACCCGCCTCCGCGGCACGATGGTGGCCGGCGACCACCATGCCGCGGTCGCCCATGACGACCGGGCGGTGGGCGAGCGAGGGGGGCGCGAAAGGCGGCGTCGATCGGGTCATTCGGTCATTCCCGCGGCATTCATGAGCTGGCGCACCCGGTCGCAGGCGGTGTGGAACTCGGGCATGCGCATGATCGAGAAGTCGCGCGGCCGCGGCACCGGCACCGGGACGATCTCCATGATGCGTCCGGGCCGCGGCGTCATCACCACCACCCGGTCGCCGAGCAGGACGGACTCGGTGATGCTGTGGGTGATGAACAGCACCGTCTTGCGCGTCTCCATCCAGATGCGCTGCAGCTCCATGTTCATCTGCTCGCGGGTCAGCGCGTCGAGCGCGCCGAACGGCTCGTCCATCAGCAGCAGCGAGGGATCGTGGACGAGGGCACGGCAGATCGATACGCGCTGCTGCATGCCCCCGGACAGCTCATAGGGCTTGCGCTCGGCGAAGCCCGAGAGGCCGACCAGCTTCAGCAGCGCGTCGACCTGGCCGCGCGCCGCCGGGTCGGCGTTGCGGCGGATGTCGAGCTGCAGCTCGACGTTGCGCCGCACCGACCGCCAGGGCAGCAGCACGGGCGTCTGGAAGACGATGCCGATCCCCGGGTCGGGGCCGTCGATCGGCCGGCCGCCGATCTCGACGACCCCCGACGTCGGCGCCATTAGGCCGGCGATCAGCCGCAGCATCGTCGACTTGCCGCAGCCCGAGGCACCGACGACGGAGACGAACTCGCCCTTCCCGACATCGAGGTCGATGTCGAGAAGGGCGTCGACGCGCTGGGTTCCGGAACCGAACGTCTTGCTGACGGACTTGAGCGCGATCGCCTGTGGCATGGGTTCGGTCCGGCCGGCCGTCAGCTCGGCTGGTAGGCGTTGGTGAAGAGCTTCTCGAGCGGCATCGCCTTGGCGAGGCCGCCGTACTGCACCAGGTTGTCCTGGGTCTGCTTCCAGTCCGCCTCCGCCATCACGCCGAACGGCTTGCCCTTGGTCGCGGTCGTCGAATAGCTGTTCTTGGACAGCTCGATCTGGCGGAGAAGCACGCGCTTGTTGCGCGCCTGGTCGGGCAGCCGCTTGATCAGCAGGTCGACCGCCTTCTCGGGGTCCGCCAGCGTCGCGACATGGGCGTCGCGCGAGGCGCGGATGAATGCCTTGGCGGCCTCGCCGTTCTCCTTCAGCCAGCCGACGTTGGCGCCGATGCCCTGGCTCAGCAGCTCGATGCCGAAGTCGCTGTAGAGGAAGTAGTGGAGCTTGGCACCCTGCGCCTCGAGCTCGGCCACCTGGACATTGACGTTGGCCGGGATGGCGTCGGCGCGTTTCTGCAGGAACAGGGCGTTCTTGGCGCCGACGGCAGGGTTGAGGATGCTCACCTTCTTGAGGTCGGCACCCGCCTTGGTCATCAGCGCGGGCAGCATCTGGCCCGAGCTCTCGGAGGCGGCGAAGGCGATGATCTTGCCTTCCAGCTCCTTGGGCGACTTGATCGGCGCGTCGGCGTGGCTGATGACGCAGATGAGCGACGAGAGCAGCCCTTGGACGCCGATGATCGGCACGCCCTGCTCGATCGCCCGGATCATCGTGGCGAAGTCGATGAACGCCATCTGGTCGTTGTTGCGGCCGACGAGCTGGGAGACGGTGCCCGAGCCCTGGCCCTCGCCGACCGTGACGTTCAGGCCGGCCTTCTCGAACATCTTCTCCTCGAGCGCCAGGTAGAACGGCGCGTGCGAGCCGTAGATGGTCCAGTCCAGGCGGAAGCTGATGGTGGTGGCGGCGCGGGCGCCGCGGACGAACGGTGCGGACAGCGCCGTTGCGGCCAGGAGGCCCGTCGTCCCGGCGAGGACCCGACGTCGTGAGATGCTCGTCATGTTCCCTGCTCCTCTGTGGTCGTTGTCGTCCCGTCGATCAGGCGCCCCGGGCCATGTCCTGCAGCCGCACCACGACATGCCAGGGGATGGAAAGCCGCTCGATGACCTCGACCGCGTAGTAGAGGAACACGCCGATGACCATCAGGGCGGCGAGCACCGCGAACAGCAGCGTCGTGTCGAGGTTGCCGTTCGCCCGCATCAGCAGGTAGCCGAGGCCGGCGCTGGCGCCGACCCACTCGGCGATCACGGCGCCGACCACCGCGAACGCCACCGAGACCTTGAGGCCGGCGAAGATGTTCGGCAGCGCCAGCGGCAGGCGGAAATGCCAGAACATCTGCAGCGTGGTGGCGCGCATCGACTGCGCCAGCTCGATCATCTCGCGCTCGATCGAGCGCAGGCCGACGATCGTCGAGATCACGATCGGGAAGAAGGCGACGAGGAACGTCACCAGCAGCTTCGGCGTGAATCCCAGGCCGAACCACACCACGATCAGCGGGGCCAGCGCCACCTTGGGGAACGTCTGGCTGAGGATCAGCCACGGCATCAGGGCACGGTCCAGCGTGCGCGACGCGACCAGGGCGATCGCGATCGGGATCCCGAGCGCGATCGAGAGCGCGAAGCCGCCCAGCGTCTCCAGCACGGTGATCAGCGAATGCCAGAGGAGGAACTCCAGGTCCTCGCGGATGCGCTGGTAGACGTCCCCCGGCAGCGGCAGGATGTATTTCGGCACCGCGAAGAAGATCACCGTCGCGTACCACAGCGCGATCACGCCGATCATGGCGGCGAGCGGATAGATCGCGGCGGTCAGCCGATGCATCTGGCGGGTCTCCTGTGCATCTGGCTCGCTGTCATCGTCGCTCCGTGCCTGCCGCCGTTGCGTCGCCGGGGTTCCGCCGCCTCGCGCTAGAGCAGCCCCGAGAAGGGGCGGCGCGCGCAGGCGTCGTGGACCATCGTCACGAGGTGGGTGAAGTCGAAGACCGGCAGCCGCGTGGCAGCCTGCACCGCGGCCGCGTAGGGCGGTAGCAAGGAACATTCCAGGAGGATCGCGCCGACGCGCGGCTCACGCTCCACCAGGCGGACGGCGACCCCGACCGTCTCGCGCTCGAGCTGCGCGTAGTCGAGGTGCTCCTGGTCGTCCCACGACGTCGCGGCGAACTCGGGACAGCCTTCCATCCCGATCGTGGCGATCGTGCCCGCGTCGACCCCGGCGCCGGCGAGGTGGGCCTGCGTCAGGTTGTGCCCGTCGGCCGTGACGACGCCGACGAGGCGGCCGGGCTTCAGCATCCGCGCGATCAGCGGCGTCAGCAGCAGCGACGAGGCGAAGACCGGCACGTCGACGGCCGCGGAGAGATGGCGCTGGAACAGCGCGGCGAAGCCGCATGAGGTGGTGATCGCCCGGCAGCCCTGCGCCGCGAGGTGGCGCGCGCCGTCGGTCCACGGCCCGATCGCCGTGGCGAACTCCGGGCTGTCCGGGTCCATCGCCGCCAGGGTGCGGACGGTGTGGACCCCGGACGCCCCGGGGACGACGTGGTGCATCACCGGGAAGGGGAACGTCGTGGCATTGCCGATGGCGCCGGGCGGGCGCGGGAAGCGCCCCTCGATCATCAGGATCCCGATCGCGTAGCCGTAGAGGTTCTTGCCCCCGGCCAACGACCCCCTGGGCACCATCGCCGCCGGCATCGGCTAGTGCTTGGCGAAGAGGATGCGCGGGTAGTCGGCGAAGCACTCGGCCCCCGACTTGCCGATCGCGAAGGTCTCCGAGATCACGATGCCGTAGGTGTCGAGCCAGATCGCCGGGATGCAGTGGAAGGTCATTCCCTCCTCCAGCACGGTCTTGTCGCCGGCGCGCAGGCTGGCGGTCAGCTCGCCCCAGGTCGGCGGATAGCCGATGCCGACGGGATACCCGATGCGGTTGTCCTTCTCGACGCCGTGCCGGGTGATCACCTGCTTCCAGGCGTCGGCCAGCTCCTCGCACAGCACGCCGGGCTTGACCTTGTCGAGGACCGCCTCGAGACCCTCGGCGATCACCTTGGCGACCTTGTCCATCCGCTCGGTCGGCTTGCCCAGGTAGACGCAGCGCGACAAGGGCGAGTGGTAGCGGTGCCGGACGCCGCCCATCTCGATATAGAAGATGTCGCCCGGCGCCAGCTTCTCGTCGGTCCAGGACAGATGCGGCGCCGACGCGATCTCGTTGACCATCGCGTTCGGCGGCTTGCACGGGAACGTGCCGCCGAATTCCGGCAGGCCCGCCGTGGTGACCCGGTAGAGCTCGGCCATCACGTCGCACTGGCGCACGCCCGGCTCGCACTTCTCGAAGGCCGCCTGCTGCGCCGCTGCGGCGATCTGCCCGGCCTGGCGCATGAACTCCAGCTCGCGCGCGGACTTCTTCATGCGGCAGCGATTGACCAGCAGGAAGGCGTCGACGAAGCGTGCATTGGGCAGGTCGCGCCGCAGGATCGCGTCCCACTTGGCGGTGTAGTAGTAGTCGTCGGTCTCGACGCCGACCGTCCCCTTGCCCCAGCCGCGCCGGTTCAGCTCCTCGGCGACGTACTCCATGGGATGCAGCTCGGCCGACCCGACATAGTTGTCGGGATAGGGCACCACGTTCTCGGGCTTCAGGAAGGCGGTGAACTTGGCACCCACCGCGTCCATCTTGCGGCCGACCCAGATCGGCTCCTCCGCCGCGAGGCTCACGGCGACCATCTGCGGCGTGTAGAAGGACCAGCCATCGTAGCCGGTGAGCCAGAACTGGTTTGCCGGGGAGGCGACGAGCAGCAGGTCGATGCCGCGCTCGCTCATCTGCTTCTTGACGCGGCCGATCCGCTCCAGGAACTCGGACCGCTCGAACAACGGCTTCATCTTCCCTCCCGGACACTCATCCGATCCGCGTCGACGGTGACATGCCACCCATATTCCGGCTAATGAAATATGGTGCAAATCGCATAACCGACCGGTGATGGAGTGGACGGGCGATGCGCTACCGGCTGAACCTCAGATTGCTCGAAGTCTTCCGCGCGGTGATCGACGCCGACGGCGTCACCCAGGCGGCGGCGACGCTGAACGTGACCCAGCCGGCGGTCAGCAAGGCCATCGCGCAGCTCGAAGAGGCACTGGGGATGCGTCTCTTCGGCCGCACGCACGGGCGCCTGCATCCCACCGGCGACGCGCATCGGCTGTACGCGGAGACCGAGCGGCTCTTCACGCAGATCGACCGTTTCCATGATCGCGTGGGCAGCCTGTCGGGCGGCCGCGAGGGGCACCTCGTGGTCACGGCGATCCCGACGCTCGCGACGTCGATCGTGGCCCATGCGGCCGCCCGGTTCGGCCGGGACAGGCCGCAGGTCGGGATCCAGATCGTGACCGCGAACGCGGCCGCCGTCGCCGAGGCGGTCGGCCATCATCGCTGCGACGTCGGCGTCGTCCATTCGCCGGTCACCGAGCGCACCGTGACCGGGGAGATCATCGGCGAGAGCGAGATCGTCGCGGTGGTGCCGGCCGACCATCCGATGTCGCGGCGGGAGAGCCTGACGCCGGCCGACCTCGGCGACGAACCCCTGATCCTCAACGACACGGGGTCGCCGCCGACGCATCTACTCTACGAGACGTTCGCAGCCGCCCGCGTCGACTTTCGCGTGGCCCTGGAGGCGAACAGCTCGGCCGCCTGCAACAGCGCCGCCATGGCCGGCCTCGGGATCGCCCTGATCGATCCCTGGCCCAACCATCCCGCTCCCATGCCGGGGCTGGTGCTGCGCCGGTTCAGGCCGCGCGTGCCCCTCCGGATCGCCCTGCTGCATTCCGTGTTCCAGCCCCCGACGCGCCTCGCGGAGGCGTTCAGCGCCGCGCTGGT
>JADZBA010000098.1 GCA_020852355.1 Alphaproteobacteria bacterium | reverse complement strand
CGGCGAGATCGCGCTCCACCGCCGCGCGCGGCGTGCCGTAGTAGTGGTCGAAGACCTTGGCCCACTCCAGGAATTCCCGGCGGTTGACCATCAGGTTGAAGGTGGTCAGATCGACGAAGCGGTAGTCGACGCCGTCGACCTCGCCCGGCCGCTTCGCCCGGGTCGTCATCGACACGGACATGCCGAGGCCCGCCTCCTCCTTGAGCACCCTTCGCGAGATCGATGTCTTGCCCGCCCCGGAGGGCGACGACAGCACCAGCATCAATCCGCGTCGCGAAATCGTCGGCTCCATTCCCGCCCCTCCCAGAGCCCGGCTACTCGATGTTCTGGATCTGCTCGCGCAGCTGCTCGATCGCCGACTTGAGCGCGAGCCCGATCCGCGTCAGCTCGATGTCGCCCGATTTCGAGCAGAGCGTGTTGGCCTCGCGGTTGAACTCCTGGCACAGGAAGTCGAGCCTGCGGCCGACGGCGCCGCCCTCGGCCAGCATCGCGCGCGCCGCGCCGACATGGGCCGTCAGGCGGTCGATCTCCTCGCGGATGTCGGCCTTGGCGGCCAGCAGGGCCGCCTCCTGCGCCAGGCGCTCGGGGCCGATCTGCGCCAGCGTGCCGAGCAGCGCCTCGAGCTGGGCATGCAGCCGGTCGCGGATCGCCGCGGGCTGCGCGGCCGCACAGGCGGCGGCCGCGGCGACGTGCTGCTCGATCTCGGCCAGCCGGACGACCAGCACCTCGCGGAGCCGCGCGCCCTCGGCGCGACGGCCGGCGACCAGCAGATCCAGGGCCGCGCGGAAGCTCTCCAGCAGCGCCGCGTCGCGCTCCTCGCCGCCGGCGTCCTCGTCCGCCTCGTCGACGGCCTCGATGACACCCTTGATCGACAGCAGCCCGTCGAGGCGCGGCGGCGCGGCGTCGATCCGGCCCTCCAGCTCCGCCATCAGGCCGATCGCCTGGTCGAGCAGCTCGCGGTTCACCGTCAGCCGCGCGGTCGCCGGGCGCCGCGCGAAGGTGAGGGTCACCGCGATATTGCCGCGCTTCAGGCGCTCGGCCGCCGCTGCGCGCACCTGGATCTCCAGATGGTCGGTGCCCGTGGGCATCCGGCTGCGCAACTCCAGGCTGCGGCCGTTGACGCTCTTGATCTCCCAGATCCAGGAATCGCGGCCGTGCCGTCCCTCCCGGCGGGCATAGCCGGTCATGCTGTCGAGTGCCACCCCATCCCCTTCGCGCTCTGTCGCCCGCTTATAGCGGCCGGACGGCGCCGCGAACAACGCCGCGAGCGGCGCCGGCCCTTGCGCTATGCTGCGGCTCCCGCCACCAGGGACCCTGGAGACGATGGCTGCCGTCCTGGTAACCGGCGCGTCGAGCGGCATCGGCGCGGCACTCGCCCGCATCTATGCGGCGCCGGGAACGGCGCTGATGCTGTGCGGCCGCGACGGCGAGCGGCTCGCGGCGGTCGCGGAAGACTGCCGGCGGGTCGGCGCGACCGTCGAGGCCGCGACCATCGACGTCACCGACCGGGTGGCGATGGCCGAATGGATCGCGCGCTGCGACGACGCGGCGCCGCTCTCCCTGGTCATCGCCAACGCCGGCGTCTCCGCCGGCACCGGCGGCGGCGGCGAGAGCGCCGAGCAGACGCGCCGGATCTTCGCGGTCAACGTCGACGGCGTGATCAACACGATCCATCCCGCGCTCGACCGCATGGCGCCGCGCCGCGCCGGCGGCATCGCCATCATGAGCTCGCTCGCCTCGTTCCGCGGCTTTCCCGGCGCCCCGGCCTACTGCGCCAGCAAGGCGGCGGTACGCGTGCTGGGCGAGGCGCTGCGCGGCGACCTCCGGGCCACGGGCATCGCCGTCAGCGTGGTCTGCCCCGGCTATGTCGAGAGCCCGATGACCGCGGTGAACCGGTTCCCGATGCCGCTCCTGATGTCGGCCGACCGCGCCGCCGCGATCATCCGGCGCGGCATCGACCGCGGCCGCCCGCGCATCGCATTTCCCTGGCCGATGTACGCCGCGGTGCGGCTCCTGGCCGCGCTGCCCCCCGCCTGGAGCGACCCGCTGCTGCGGCGGCTGCCGCGCAAGGAATAGCTACTCGGCGGCCGGCCGGGTCTGCTGGAGCTGCCGCCATCGGGCGACGTTGCGGTTGTGCTCCTGGAGGGTCCTGGCGAAGGCGTGCCCACCGGCGCCGTCGGCCACGAAATAGAGATCCTCGGTCGCGGCGGGCTGCGCCACCGCCTGGAGCGAGGCGCGGCCGGGGCTGGCGATCGGCGCCGGCGGCAGGCCGGCCGCGACGTAGGTGTTGAAGGGCGATGCGTGGTCGAGGTCGCGGCGCACCAGCGGCCGGTCGAGCGGCGGCCCGCCGGTGATGCCGTGGATCACCGTCGGGTCGGACTGCAGTCGCATGCCTCGGCGCAGGCGGTTGACGAAGACGGCGGCCACGCGCGGTCGCTCGTCGGCGCGCGCCGTCTCCTTCTCGACGATCGAGGCGAGCACCAGCAGCTCTTCCGGCGTCGCCAGCGGCAAGCCCTCCCGGCGCCCGGCCCAGGCGCGGGCGACCTCCTCGCGCATCGCCCGGCGCATGCGCTGCGCCAGGTCGTCGCGGCGCTCGCCCCAGACGTAGAAATAGGTCTCCGGGAAGACCTCGCCTTCCCTCAGCGGCTGCGAGAGCGTGCCCTCCAGCGCGGGCGCGGCGGCGATCAGCGCCGCGATCTCCGGTGCGCTGAGACCCTCGGCCACGGTGATTCGCCGCTGGTTGACGCGCCCCGAGGCGATCAGGGCCGCGACCTCGCGGACGGTCGCGCGGGCCGGTATCGCGTACTCCCCGGCCTTCAGGCGGCCTTCCAGGCCCGCGGTCCACACCGCGAGATGGAACAGCCAGAAATGCTCGACGACGCCGGCGGCCTCCAGGTCGCGCGCGATCGCCTCGCCGCCATGGCCGCGTGGGACGAGGACGAGCCGGTCCTCGGTCAGCGGGCCTGGCGCATCGAGGCGCTGCACCGCCCACCAGGTCGCCGCACCCGCGACGGCGCCGACCACCAGGAGGAGCGTCAGCAGCCGGCGGAGGACAGCGGGCATCGGGCCCGTCCCGGCGCCCTCAGGGCGCCGGGCCGAAGATCAGCGAGGCGTTGGTGCCGCCGAAGCCGAACGAGTTGGACAGCGCGTAGCGCACCGTCCGCTTCTTCGCCGCGTGCGGCACGAGATCGATGTCGCACCCGGGCGACGGGTCGTCGAGGTTGCGGGTCGGCGGGACGACGCCATCGCGCAACGCCAGGATCGAGAAGATCGCCTCGACGGCGCCGGCCGCACCGAGGAGATGGCCGATCGCCGACTTGGTCGACGACATCGACAGCTTGTAGGCGGCGTCGCCGAACAGCCGCTTCACCGCCCCCAACTCGATCTCGTCGCCGAGCGGCGTCGACGTGCCATGGGCGTTGATGTAGTCGATCTTGTCGGGATCGAGCTTGGCCGAGCGCAGGGCGTTGCGCATGGCACGGAAGGCGCCGTTGCCGTCCTCCGGCGGCGCCGTCACGTGATAGGCGTCGCCCGACATGCCGTAGCCCAGCACCTCGGCGTAGATCTTGGCACCGCGGCTGCGGGCGTGCTCCAGCTCCTCGAGCACCAGGGCGCCCGAGCCTTCGCCCATGACGAAGCCGTCGCGATCCTTGTCCCAGGGCCGCGACGCGCGCTCGGGCGTGTCGTTGAAGGCCGTGGAGAGTGCCCGCGCCGCCGCGAAGCCGGCCATGCCGAGCCGGCATACGGCGGCCTCGGAGCCGCCCGCCACCATGACGTCGGCGTCGCCCCAGGCGATCAGCCGGGAGGCGTCGCCGATGGCATGCGCCCCCGTCGAGCAGGCGGTCACGACCGCGTGGTTCGGCCCCTTGAAGCCGTAGCGGATCGAGACGTGCCCCGACGCGAGATTGATGAGGCAGGCCGGGATGAAGAACGGGCTGATGCGTCGCGGACCGCGATCGCGCAGCGTGATCGCCCCTTCCTCGATGCTCGGCAGGCCGCCGATGCCCGATCCGATCATCACCCCGGTGCGCTCGCGCCCGTCCTCGTCCTCGGGCTTCCAGCCCGAGTCCTCGACCGCCTGTACCGCCGCGCCCAGCGCATAGACGATGAACAGATCCATCTTGCGCTGGTCCTTGGGCGGGATCCAGTCGTCGGGATTGAAGCGGCCATCGGCCGTCTCGCCGCGCGGCACCTGGCCGGCGACCTTGGCCGGAAGGTCCGAGACGTCGAACGACTGGATGGCGGACAGGCCGGATTCGCCGGCGATGAGGCGCTTCCAGTTGTGCTCGATCCCGACCCCGAGCGGGGTGACGAGACCGAGACCCGTGACGACGACGCGACGCATGCGGGGCGTGCGGCCCGACTGGCCGTCCAGCTCAGCTCTCTTTCTTGCTGATGAAGTCGATCGCGTCCTTCACCGTCACGATCTTCTCCGCCGCATCATCCGGGATCTCGATCCCGAACTCCTCCTCGAAGGCCATGACGAGCTCGACCGTGTCGAGGCTGTCGGCACCGAGGTCGTCGATGAAGCTGGCGTTCTCGGTCACCTTGCCCTCGTCGACCCCGAGATGCTCGACCACGATCTTCTTAACCCGCTCGGCAACGTCGCTCATTTCGGCCTTCCTTAGGTGTGACCTTGACTGCTCGACCCCGGCCCCGCGCGCCCGAGCGGGCGGCACCGACGACTGATATTATTCGGTAAGTTCGCCCCCATACCACGAACATCCGGGGTTTGCCAGCACCCCCCGGCGCCCGCGAGGGCGTCAGATCATCGCCATGCCGCCGTTGACATGGACCGTCTGCCCGGTGACGTACGCCGCCTCCTCGCTGACGAGATAGGCGACGGCGGCCGCGACGTCCTCGGGCGATCCCATGCGACCGGCGGGGATCTGCGCCTGGATGCGCTGCCGCTGCTCGTCGCTAAGGACGTCGGTCATCGCCGTCGCGATGAAGCCGGGCGCCACACAGTTGACGGTGACGTTGCGCGAGGCGACCTCCGCGGCGATCGCCTTGGTCATGCCGGCGAGGCCGGCCTTGGACGCCGCATAGTTCGCCTGCCCGGGGTTGCCGGTGTGGCCGACGACCGAGGTGACGGCGACGATGCGGCCCCAGCGCTGGCGCATCATGCCGCGCAGGCAGGCGCGGGTCAGCCGGAAAGCCGCCGTCAGGTTGACGTCGAGCACGCGCTGCCAGTCCTCGTCCTTCATGCGCAGCACCAGGCCGTCGCGCGTCAGCCCGGCGTTGCTGACCAGGATGTCGATCCCGCCCAGCGCCGCGTCCGCGCCCTTCACGAGGCCGTCTGCCGCCGCGGGATCGCCGAGATCGGCGACGACGACGGCGGCGCGCTCGCCGAGGGCGGCCGCCAGCGACTCCAGCGCCTCGCGGCGCGTTCCCGCCAGAGCGACCGCGGCGCCCTGCGCGTGCAGCGCGCGTGCGACCGCGCCGCCGATCCCTCCCGAGGCGCCGGTGACCAGCGCACGCTTGCCGTCCAGTCGGAACACCGGCACCTCCTCAGAACGATTTGAGCACGGCCTCGACCTCGGCCGGCGTCGCCGCCGCCATGGTCGCGAGGTCGCGATCGATGCGCTTCACCAGCCCCGAGAGCACCTTGCCGGCCCCGAGCTCGATCACGGTGTCGACGCCTTGCTCCTTCATGTACTGCACGCTCTCGCGCCAGCGCACCATGGCCGTGACCTGCTCGACGAGCTGCTCGCGGATCGTCGCCGGGTCGCTGGTCGCCGTCGCCGTGACGTTGGCGACGACCGGCAGGGTCGGCGGCGCCGGCGGTGCCGCCCGCAGCGCCTCGTCCATGATCTCGGCCGCGGGCTGCATCAGGGCACAGTGGAAGGGCGCGCTCACCGGCAGCATGATGGAGCGCCGCGCACCGCGGTCGGCGGCCAGCTTGATCGCGCGCTCGACGGCGGCGCGGTCGCCGCTGACCACCACCTGCCCCGGCGCGTTGTCGTTGGCGGTGTCGCAGACCTCGCCCTGGGCGGCCTCCTCGGCGACCGCGCGCGCCTGCTCGAGGTCGAGCCCGAGCAGGGCCGCCATGGCGCCGGCACCCACCGGCACCGCCCGCTGCATCGCCTGGCCGCGGCGCTTCAGCAGCCGTGCCGCATCGGCCAGCGAGAACGCCCGCACCGCCGCCAGGGCGGAATATTCGCCGAGAGAATGGCCGGCGACGAAGGCGCCCTTCCCCGCCAGCGCCAGGCCCCCCTCGCCCTCGATCGCGCGCACCACCGCGACGCTCACCGCCATCAGGGCGGGCTGCGCGTTCTCGGTCAGCGTCAGGTCACTCTCCGGACCCTCGAACATCAGGCGCGAGAGATGCTGCTGCAGGGCGTCGTCGACCTCCTGGAAGACCAGCCGCGCCGCCGGGAAGGCCTCCGCCAGCTCCCTGCCCATGCCGACCGCCTGGGAACCCTGGCCCGGAAACACGAAGGCCCGTATCATCACCCCTCCCGCAAAAGGCGGTCACTCATAGCCGCGGGCGGTCCGGTGTCAAGGCAGCGGGCGGCGATGCGCGCGCTTGCGCGGGGGCCGGCGATGTGTATAGTCCCGCGCCTTCGCTCCTTGCCGGCACGACCGGCTAGGCGCCGGTATGCTGTGGCGAAACCACTCGTCCAGCACCGGGCCGCGAACAGCCATAAGGAGTCCGGACGACAATGACGTTCTACGAGAACGTATTCATCGCGCGGCAGGATATCGCCGCCAACCAGGTCGAGGCCCTCGCCGACCAGTTCGCCGCGGTCATCACCGAGAACGGCGGCCAGGTGGCCAAGCGTGAATACTGGGGCCTGCGCAACATCACCTATCGCATCCGCAAGAACCGCAAGGGGCATTACGTCCTCTTCAATCTCGACGCGCCGTCGGCGGCGGTCGCCGAGATGGAGCGGACGATGCGCATCAACGAGGACGTCCTGCGCTACCTCACGGTGCGCGTCGACGCGCTCGAGGAAGGCCCGTCGGCGATGATGCAGTCCAAGGGCCGCGACGAGCGCGACCGCGGAGATCGGCCGCGCCGGGATCGCGGCGACCGCGAGTTCGAGCGTCGCGACTACGACCGGGGCGACCGCGAAGCGCCGCGCGAAGCGGCGGCGGTCGAGCCGACGACGGGAGGTGAAGCATGAGGTCCCCCTCCGGTGGTGGCGGGGGCGGCGGTCGCCGTCCCTTCTTCCGGCGCCGCAAGAGCTGCCCGTTCTCCGGCCCGAATGCCCCGAAGATCGACTACAAGGACGTGAAGCTGTTGCAGCGCTTCATCTCCGAGCGCGGCAAGATCGTGCCGAGCCGCATCACCGCGGTGTCGGCGAAGAAGCAGCGTGAGCTGTCGCAGGCGATCAAGCGGGCGCGCTTCCTCGGCCTTCTGCCCTACGTGCTCAAGTAGGGCGGGCCGCAGCGGACCCGGGGGCCGGCCGTGGCCGTGCCATGGCCCATCGCGCTGGCTCTGGGCGGCGGCGCAGCCAGCGCGCTGTTCGCCCTGGCGGCGACCCTGGGGACGCCCGGCGCGCTCATCTTCGCCTACCTGACGCAACTGCCGCTGTTCGCGGTGGGGTTGAGCCAGGGGGCGACCTTCGCGGCGATCGCCGGTGCGGTCGCCGCGGCGGTGCTGATCCTGGCCGAAAGCGGCCTGTTCGCCGCGATCTTCATCGCGCTGAACGCCGCTCCGGCTTGGCTGCTGACGCGTCTGGCGCTGCAGTCGCGGACGGCGCCCGACGGTACGGTGGAATGGTACCCGCCCGGCCTCCTGGTCACCTGGCTGACCACGCTGGCCGTCGCGGGGCTGGCGACGGCATACCTGTTCTTCGGCGGCGCCGAGGGCGGCTTGCCGGGAGCGGTGGAGCGGTTCCTCAGGACCGGCTTGACCTTGATGGTCGGCGGGTCGGAGGCGCAGATCGAAGGGGCGGTACGGGCGGTGGCCCCGCTGTTCCCGTCGATCGTGCTGGTGTCGTGGATGATCATGGTGGTGGTGAACGGGGCGCTGGCGCAGGGTGTGCTGGTCCGCTTCGGGCACAACCGCCGGCCGACGCCGCGGATCGCCGACATCGAGCTGCCCCGCTGGGCGCTCGTGCCGGTCGCCGCGGCATTGGCCCTGGCCATCCTGGGCGAGGGCTCGCCGGCGCATTTCGGGGCCAATCTCAGCCTCGTCCTGTGCCTGCCGTTCCTCTTCGTCGGGCTGGCAGTCGTGCATGCGATCGCCCGGCGGCAGCCGCTGCGCTGGGCGATTCTGGTCGGGACCTATGCGGTGGTGATGATATTCGGATGGCCGGCGGCGGCGCTGATCATCCTCGGTTTCGTGGAGCAGTGGGCGGGGCTGCGGCGACGCTTCGGCGGGCCGCCCCCGGCCGACAGGGAGTCGTGACATGGATGTGATTCTGCTCGAGCGTGTCGAGAATCTCGGCCAGATGGGCGAAGTCGTGAAGGTCCGTCCGGGCTATGCACGCAACTACCTCCTGCCGCTCAAGAAGGCGCTGCGGGCGACGAAGGACAACCTCACCACCTTCGAGCAGCGCCGGGCGCAGCTCGAGACGGCCAACCTCACGCGGCGCGAGGAAGCGCAGGCCCTGGCCGCCAAGGTCGACGGGCTGTCGGTCGTGATCCTGCGCCAGGCCGGCGAGTCCGGGCAGCTCTACGGCTCGGTCTCCTCGCGCGACATCGCCGAGGCGGTGACCGGCGGCGGCCTCACCATCGAGCGCCAGCAGGTGACGATCGACAAGCCGATCAAGACGCTGGGCCTACACGCGGTCCGCGTCGTCCTGCATCCGGAGGTCTCGATCGGCGTGACGGTCAATGTCGCCCAGTCGGCCGAGGAAGCCGCCGCACAGGCGAAGGCGGTCGCCCCGGTCGCGGAGGCGCCGGCGCCGGCGGAAGAGGAAGCCGCCGCTTCCTGAGGCGGGGGATGCGGCGCCGTCTTGAGGGGACGGCGCCGAATGTGGCGTAATGCCCTTCTCGGCAATGGGACCGACTCGACCGGTCCCGCAGCAGCCGGGGATGGAACGCCAGATGCTATTCTCCCGCCTACTGGGCCACGTCATCCGCACGGGCGATCTCGTGCTGATCGATGCCGACGGCAACGCCTCGACCTTCGGTGACGGCACCGGCCCGCGCAGCGTCGTCCGCCTCCACGACCGCAAGCTCCATACGGCGCTGGCTCTCAACCCGGCGCTCCGGCTGGGCGAAGCCTTCATGGACGGCACGCTGACGATCGAGGAAGGCTCGCTCTACGACTTCCTCCTGCTGGCCACCAGGAACCTCGCGTCCGGGACCGAGCACCCGCTGATGCGCGCCATGGACAAGGCGCGGCGCTGGGTGCGCTGGGCGCAGCAGTACAATCCCGTGACCCGCGCAAAGGAGAACGTCCACCACCATTACGACCTGTCGGGCCGGCTGTACGAGCTGTTCCTCGACCATGACCGGCAATATTCCTGCGCCTATTTCACCGACCCGGGCGACGCGCTGGAGACGGCGCAGGAGAACAAGAAGCGGCACCTCGCCGCCAAGCTGCTCCTGGAGCCGGGGCAACGCGTGCTCGACATCGGCTCCGGCTGGGGCGGCCTTGCCCTCTATCTCGCCCAGACCGCCGATGTCGACGTGACCGGGCTCACGCTCTCGGAGGAGCAGCACAAGGTCGCCAACGAGCGCGCCCGCCGTGCCGGCCTGGAGCATCGCGTCCGCTTCCTTCTTCGCGACTACCGCGAGGAGGCCGGACGGTACGACCGGATCGTCTCGGTCGGGATGTTCGAGCATGTCGGCGTGGTGCACTACGACGCCTTCTTCCGTCAGGTGCGCACCCTGCTGACCGACGACGGCGTGGCGGTGCTACATGCGATCGGCCGTTTCGACGGGCCGGCCGCCACCAACCCCTGGCTGCGCAAGTACATCTTCCCCGGCGGCTACTCCCCGGCCCTGTCGGAGGTGCTGCCGGTAGTCGAGAAGTCCGGGCTGTTCGCCACCGACATCGAGATCCTGCGGCTGCACTACGCCCAGACGCTGCGCCACTGGCGCCAGCGCTTCATGGCGGCGCGCGCGGAGATCGCTGCGATCTACGACGAGCGCTTCTGCCGGATGTGGGAGTTCTACCTCGCCGGAAGCGAACTGGCGTTCGTGAACCAGGGGCATATGGTGTTCCAGATCCAGATGAGCCGCCGGCTGGAGACGGTGCCGCTGACCCGCGACTACATCCACGATTGGGAGCGACGGACCCAGGGCCGACCAGGCATCGCCGCCTGATCGCGCACCCGCACGGGCGAAAGGCCCGGATCCTGCAACGCGCCGTTCGCCGCCCTGCCCCGATGGGCCGCGCCGTCACGACTGGAATGGCCCAATGACCGCGATGCCCCTCGACCGGCCGGCCCGAGAGGCCGGCGCACCCGGCCTGGCCGCGCTGCAGGCGCGGCTCGCCGAGGATCTGGCGCGCCTCAACTATCCGCCCGCCAACTGGGTGCAGCCGGTCGCCCACCCGGATGTCGGCCGCGTGGT
Source organism: Alphaproteobacteria bacterium (assembly GCA_020852355.1). GTDB lineage: Bacteria > Pseudomonadota > Alphaproteobacteria > ATCC43930 > Allostellaceae > Allostella. Next base: position 1,382 of record JADZBA010000098.1, on the reverse strand, counting down.
CGACGTGGTGGTGGTCGGGGCCGGCATGTGCGGGCTGGTGGCGGCCTTTGCGCTGCTGCGCCTCGGCGTTCGCAACATCCGCATCCTCGACCGCAGCCCCGCCGGCATGGAGGGCCCGTGGGTAACCTCGGCGCGCATGGAGACCCTGCGCTCGCCCAAGGAGCTGACGGGCCCGGCGGCCGGCATGGCCTCCCTCACCTTCCGCGCCTGGCACGAGGCGCAGCACGGCGCGGCGGGGTGGGAGCGCCTGGGCAAGATCCCCCGGCCGATGTGGATGGACTATCTGCGCTGGTACCGACAGGCCCTCGAGCTGCCGGTGGAGAACGGCGTCGAGGTGCGGCACATCGGCCCGCAGGACGGCCTGCTCCGCCTCGACCTCGCCGGTGCCCGGGAGGGCTTCGTCCTGGCCCGCAAGGTGGTCATGGCGACCGGCCGCGACGGGCTCGGACGGCCCTACGTCCCGCCGTTCGCCGACGGACTGCCCCGGTGGCGCTGGGCGCATTCCAACGACGAGATCGATTTCCGGGCCCTCGCGGGCAAGCGCGTGGTCGTGGTCGGAGCCGGCGCGTCGGCCATGGACAACGCCGCCGAGGCGCTGGAACACGGTGCGGCCGAGGTCCGGCTGCTGATCCGGCGCAAGCAGATGCCGCGCATCAACAAGCTGATGGGCATCGGCAGCGCCGGCTTCACGGCCGGCTTCCCGCTGCTGAGCGAGGAATGGCGCTGGCGCTTCATGCACTACGCGCTGACCCAGCAGACGCCGGCGCCGCGCAACTCCACCCAGCGCGTCAGCCGCCACCCCAACGCCTTCTTCCATCTCGGCACCGGCATCCGCGGCGTCGTCGCGACCGCTGACGGGCTGGCGATCGACACCACCCGCAACAAGCCGTTCGCCGCCGACTTCATGATCCTCGCCACCGGATTCACCATCGAGACGACGGTCCGGCCGGAGCTCGCGGGCTATGCCGACCGCATCGCGCTCTGGGCCGATCGTTTCACCCCGCCGCCCGATCTGGCGAACGCCGAGCTCGCGGCCCACCCCTATCTCGGCAGCGCCTTCGAGTTCACCGAGAAGCTGCCGGGGACCGCCCCCTGGCTGGCCGACATCCACTGCTTCAACCACGCCGCCAGCCTCAGCCTCGGCAAGGTCAGCGGCGACATCCCGAAAGTCAGCGACGGCGCGGCATGGCTGGCCCAGGGCATCGCCGGCAGCTTCTTCCGCCGCGACGTCGAGCGCCACTGGCAGTGGCTGCAAGCCTACGAGAAGCCCGAGCTGCTGGGCGACGAGTGGACCGACGCGGAGGCGTAGCCGACCGGCGGATTCCCCGTCAGCGCACCGGCTCGCCCAGCGTCTGCATCAGCCGGTTGGCGTTGGCGAACAT